>DAISHW010000182.1:0-5169 GCA_036822295.1 Bdellovibrionales bacterium
AGGCCCGCGCGGCTTCGCCACGAATGGAGGAAAACCAACATTCAGATTCCGGTTCGCAGAAAGCAGACTTTTTTGTAGAGACGAAATCTCGCTTAAAAGTCCTTCGTAATATTCCTCAATCAAATAATTAATGGTTTAGGCACAAAGAATTGGCAGTGGAAGCACCGCATGCCCTCGGGCTTAGGGCATGCGGTTCGCAGTTCAATTGCCGGCCGGGCCGATAGTGATCGAGCCATCGTTCTTTTGCACGATCGTGGTGAGATGATCATTGCAAGAAATCCGCTTTTTATTCAGGCCACCCACGAGTGCGGCCGCCTCAAGGTAAACCGAAACATTGTTGTCCGCATCGGTTTGGGTGGAAAATGAATAGTTCGGATATTCAATCATTGGGTTCTCTAGGCTGTAGAGAACTACCGAATTGCCTGGATTCGACTTAGGTTTGCCGAAAGATTCTGCAAATAAACCCAACGGAACGAGAGCTGCGGTTTTCGTCAGCATCACATCGCCATTATATATTAAAAAGTTTGCAGTCATGTAGCCTCGCGCATCCGGATAGACAACAAATCGGAAAGTAGCGTCGGTATCTTCGGTCCAGCAGGTCAGGAACTTATCGGCCACACCCTTAAGCACCGGTTCATACTTCAATCCCGCAAAAAGATATGCCACGGCGGTGCGCGTGCGATCCGAATTCAATTCACCGAACTCGCGCATATTGCGGTAAAGCGCTTCATGTACCAGCAAGGCCGCCTTGCCGACGTTGCTCAACTTCTCCCAGATCGGAGCTTGAATGTGGACACTGTGATTCGAGTCCTTGTATCGAGCAATCTGTTCGATCTCGCAGTTTGAGGCTGCGGGCAAAATGCGTGGGTTGGAGTCTCCAACGGGAGGGATCTTTGAATTGCTACTAACGAGAATCTTTTTCTCGTCGATGCGCTGAACTGTATCGGCGAGCTGCTCGCCGTCACCCTTTCTCTTCACGGCGCTGAACCCCACTTCGTAGCCCGAAGCCGTAACTACGCCATCGGTAGAATTGGTCCAGTGGCTGGTGGGGATAGAGAACGGCATGGCCGAACCGATGCGTATTGCGTACTCGCGCGCAATTTCCAAGTAGGGGCGGGCTTCGGGCTGCGGCTCTAGAGTCAGAGCGTAGTAGTCTGTGGCCTCTTGCAAATCTAGAATCTGGGCCGAAAGAACTTCGCCAGATTGGCCACGGCAGACGATACCTTGGCCCCCGCCATCACCGATGCCACCAAGTTTGAGGGGTCCAGCTGCGCCCGTAAGTGTGTACGAAGCCAGAGCGATTGAGACTATCGTTAGAATGTGTTTCATAAATTTCCTCCTCATAACACAAAGCATTAACTGACGCTTTCGAAATTAACTGGAGGTGCTCTCCCGCGCCAGATGAATTAAGTTTAAATAGAGTTAGTTATTAAACTTTTAGTACCGTTATGCCGATAAAATATTGAAATGAAATCAGAAAATAGTCTGTTTGGAAGTGATGATTATAAGGATTATTTGCGTTCTCGGGTTGGAAAACCAGGCCAACGTAAGGGAGTAAAATCGGCGATGGCCCGTGCGCTGAACTGTCAGCCGACCTATATCACCAGCGTACTTTATGGTGCAGCTAATCTGAGCTTAGAGCAGGCTGAGGCGCTGAACTCCTTCTTTGCGCACACCAAAGAAGAGAGCCAATTTTTCCTTCTAATGGTGAGCCGCGACCGCGCTGGGACGCAATCCTTAAAGTCGCACTTTCAAGAGCAATGCGACCAGATTCTGAAAGCGCGCTTGGTTTTGACAAAGCGACTGGGCCAACAAAATCCATTGAACGAACAATCGCGCGGACAGTTTTACAGCTCGTGGCATTACCTCGCCGTACAAATTGCGCTGACGATCCCCGAATATCAAGACCACGACTCGCTAGCGAAGGCGCTCGACCTGCCTTCTACGTTGGTCGCAGAAGTTTTGCAGTTTCTCTGTGAAACAGGCTTGGTAGAAAAGCGCGGCTCTAAATTCTTTCCGACAGCGACTCAGATTCGCTTAGGAAACGACTCACATCATATACGCAAGCATCACACGAATTGGCGTATCAAGGCCTTGGAATCGCTGGATCGTGAGAGTCTAAACGACTTGCACTACTCGGGAGTTGTAAGCTTGTCGGAAGTCGATGTCGTGCGCATTAAAGACACTCTATTGAAACAGCTCAAAGAGAACCTTAAAGTCATTGCCGACTCCAAAGAGCAGAAGCTGTACGTCTTGAACTTGGACTTCTTTAATCTCACGAAGACAAAATGATCCGAAATTCAAAGCTTTCTTGAATTATACGTCAATTTGACGTATAAAGAATTATGAGTACTAGGAAGCATTATACTGTAGGCGATTTAGAGAAAGAATTTGGTCCTTTGACCTTCGGCAACACGCTTGAATCGTACCGGCTCGCAGAGGAAAAGAGCCAAAAGGACTTTGCCAAAAAGCTTGGGATTACTCCGCAGAGTCTGTGTGATCTTGAAAAGGGTCGACGCGTTCCGAGCATCGAACGCGCAGCCAGGATCGCCAAGAAGCTAGGAGAGCCCGTTGAAACATGGGTGACTCTTGCGCTTTCGGACATGATGCGAGAAGCGCATCTTGACCTGAAGGTTGAAGTTAAGAAGAAGGCTGCCCGTTTTTAACATAGATTGCCTCTAAAGGCAGTGGTCCGCTCACGCGTCCACCGTCAAAGGCCAGCAGGGAGTTTGCGAAGCGGCGAACCTCTTCGATCGCATGACTGACGTAGAGAATCGGAACCTGGCTTTCCTGCTTCACGAGCTCCAGGAACGGGAGTATCTCTTCTTTCCCCTGCTGATCAAGAGCGGAAAGCGGTTCGTCTAGAAGCAGTATTCGCGGTTGAATGAGAAGGCTGCGCGCGATCGCCACGCGCTGTCGTTCCCCACCCGAAAGCTGGTGCGGCGCGTGGTGTAAGAGAGTCCGGATGCCTAGCCGTTCTATGATCATATCCATGTTGTTGGCGGAAGGCGCCCTCCGAAGAGCGTAGCGCAAATTCCCCCAGACGTTCAAATGGGGCAAAAGCGCCGATTCTTGAAAAACGAAGCCGACTCCGCGCCTGTGCGGCGGAACGAAAATCCCGCGCGAGTTGTCCTCCCAGACCTCGCCATTCACGACGAGCCGGCCCCGCTCCGCTTTCTGAAGCCCGGCAACCCAACGGAGCGGGCTCGTCTTACCAGAGCCGGAGCGACCGAAAAGAGCCGTGACGCCCGTGGCGGAAATCCGCGTGTCAGCAACAAGGACGAATTGGCCGATGGGGGCTCTTACCGAAATTTCGATCTCGTTCATAAGGATATCCGAATCGGTTTCCGGAACACTTGCAGCAAGAATAGAACCAGGAACGAGAATGCCACCATTCCCCCCGACAACCAATGCGCGGCTTCATATTCCATCGCTTCCACGTGATCGTAGATCGCCACCGAAAGAACTTTCGTTTTGCCAGGAATGTTTCCGCCGATCATGAGTACCACCCCGAATTCTCCAACGGTGTGCGCGAACCCCAGCACGGCGGCGGTGAAATAGCCGCCGCGTGCAAGTGGAAGCGCCACCGAGAAAAAGCGATCCCAGGGGCCGGCTCGGAGTGTCGCGGCGATTTCGAAAGGGCGTGGCCCGATGGTTTCAAAGGCATTTTGAATCGGCTGCACGACGAAAGGCAGAGAGTAGAAAACGGATGCGATGACCAAACCTGTAAAAGAGAAGGGCAGTCGGGGAATACCAAAAGATTCCGTCACGCTTCCCACGGGACCGTTCGGCCCGAGAAGGAGAAGAAGATAAAAGCCGAGAACCGTAGGGGGCAATACGAGCGGCATCGCGACCAGCGATGCGACCGTGGGCCGCCACCGGGATCGACTCTTAGCCAGCCACCAGGCGACAGGAGTGCCAAGCAACAAGAGAATGAGTGTGGTGACCGACGCCAACTTTACCGTGAGCCAGACGGGAGTGAGCAGAAGGGAAAGATCGCCCATCAATCGTTGATCTTTCTGACATCAATGGAAGTGAGCCATTTTACATGCCGCGATCCTGTCATGTAATCCTTGGCTGAAACGAGAAGAAACTCTCCTTCCGAATCGGGAACGGGGCGCCCGCCTTGCTCGTAAATTACGAGAACGCCCTCGCCAAGGGGAGAATTGAATACCTCGTTCCAAGAAAAAAGCGCCTGATAGCCATCGGTCGCGGTGGCCACCAGGAGCACCTTCTTCGAGTCGCCGGATGTTTTCGAGATGATTTCGGCCCGATCTATCAACGTCTTGACCGACACCCCTTTGAGTTCTTTCAAAGCTCGCGCGCCCTTTTTGCTGACGATCATCAACTCCTTGAGCGAAACGCTGGGGAGAGTTTTCAGATCCTTGACCGAATACTGAACCGGCTTTTTCACCTGGCCCGTGATCTTCAAGATATGGCTGGCAAGCGGTGCTTTGCCGTCGGTTTCGTGAGCGATGCAGTGGGTTCCAAGGGCCAAGAATCCGAAGAAAGCCGATAAAACTAAGGAGCGAGCGGCGGCGGCCGGGTTCATTTTTCCGTCTCCCTTGAAAGGTCATAGCCACTTTTCTGAATGAGAGCCGCGGCCTCTTTGGATCGCAGGAACTCCAAAAGTGTCTTCGCCGCGGTTTGATCCTTTCCCCTCTTGAGCAATACCGCGTCCTGCCGTAGCGGTGAATACAGTGACGCGGGCACCAGCCAGAGCGAGCCGATCGTTTTGTCGACGTCCATTTTAACCTGAGAGAGCGCGACGAATCCGAGTTCCGCGTTTCCGCTGGATACGAATTGATGGGCTTGGGCGATATTCTCGCCCATGACCAGCTTCGGTTGCAGCTTTTCCCACAACCCCTTTTTCTCCAGCACTTCTTTGGCGGCGGCTCCGTAGGGGGCCAACTTCGGATTCGCGATTGAGAGATGTCGGAACTTAGAGGAATTCAGGACATCCCCCTTCGGATCCACTATCCCGGCGTCACGGCTCCAAAGGGCCAGTTTCCCAATGGCATACGTGAATGAGGAGTTCTCAACCGCGAGCCCTTCCGCGATTAGCTTTCTGGGCGTTTCCTGATCCGCGGAAAGGAAAACATCGAAGGGCGCTCCATTTTTGATTTGGGCAAAAAGTTTTCCCGTGGCTCCGGCGCTGACAAGAACCTT
>DAISHW010000182.1:5179-5763 GCA_036822295.1 Bdellovibrionales bacterium
CGCCGTGACATCCGCGGCCGCGCAGATGTCGTTTCCAACCAAAAGAGCCAGGGTTGCTATGAGAACGACTTTCACGTTTTTCTCCCCGCTTTTTGTCGAAGCAAAAATCACCTTTCACGGTGGATGCACAAACTCCGTTTTCTTGAGAGTTAGTCGAAGAGGAACATTGTAGTTATGATCCACATCACCGTTAGTGGCCGTCGTATGACCTTAAAAAAGCGCCTTTAGGCGTTGCTGACGGTTGGTTTATTGAGTCTGAGGGCGCTCTTCATCTAGGAGTGCCCTAGCTAGACAAGAAAAAATTAATCCTGTTTGAAACCCGCGCCAGAGGCCGAAGCCCCAATGACGGAAGCTGCGGCAAGGTAGAGGGATTCCGGCAATCAAACAGGCAAAGCGGCCGGGCTTCCGATTGCGGGATCCGCATTTTTCGATTCCAGGGCTTTGTTCAAGTCCAGCCCCAATGCTTTCGCCACACCGGCTCCGTATTTCGGATCAGCCGCGTGGCAATTGCGGATATGGCGGAACTTAATGAACTCAGGCGCGTTGCCCATGGCTCGGGCCGTGTTATCAAAAAGAATCTTCTG
>DAISHW010000183.1:0-2334 GCA_036822295.1 Bdellovibrionales bacterium
GCGCACTCAAGAAGTCGACGACAAGGTCGTCTTCGAAGTCGCCGACAACGGCCCGGGCGTGCCGAGCGAAGATAAAGAGCATTTATTTGAAAAATTCTTTCGCGGTCAGGCCCATAAAGGTGCCACAAAGGGTACGGGCCTTGGCCTCTTCCTGGTGAAATACTTCATAGAATTGCACGGAGGAGAAGTGTTCTTGGAAAGTGACGTCGGAAAAGGTACAAGGGTGGGGTTCACCCTGCCGCTGCAAGCATAGGAGCGAAATATGAATCAAGAAATCAGCGTGCTTATCGTCGATGACGAAAGCGAACTGCGCAAATCGGTGGCCTCGGTCCTGGGATCGGCCATGCCCGGTTACGTGTTCAAGGTGACCGAAGCCTCGAACGGTCGCGAGGCCGTCGAAGCCGTGCGCGCCCACGATTTCGATCTGGTGTTGATGGACGTCCGCATGCCCGAGATGGACGGCCTTGAGGCCTTGGCCCAAATCAAGGCCAGCGACCCGCGCGTGTTCGTCGTGATCATGACCGCGCATTCGAATCTGCAAGACGCGGTCGCCGCCATCCGCAGCGGCGCTTACGATTACGTCGAAAAACCCGTCCAACCCGAAAAGCTCGCCACCATCGTCAAGAAGGCCATCGAGACCCAGGAGATGGTTTCGAGTCTGGCGATCTCCGCGCCCGTTTTGGACGACGACGTCGACAGCGAGTTCGTCGGCTCCTCGAAAAAGATGCGCGAGATCTTCGATCTGATCAACCGCTTGAGCCAGGTCGACACGACCGTGTTGATTCGCGGCGAGAACGGCACCGGCAAGGAGTTGGTCGCCCGCGCGATCCACTTCAACTCGCCCCGCAAGCACGGCGAGTTCGTCGCCATCAACTGCGGGGCCATTCCGGAATCGCTGATGGAATCCGAACTCTTCGGCCACGAAAAAGGCGCCTTCACTGGGGCGAGCGAGCGTAAGATCGGAAAATTCCAGCTCGCCAACAAAGGCACGATCTTCCTGGACGAAGTCGCGGAGCTCAAGCCCGACATGCAAGTGAAACTCTTGCGCGTGTTGCAAGAGAAGCGCTTCACGCCCGTCGGCAGCAATCGCGAAGTCGCTTCGAACGCGCGCGTGATCGCGGCGACCAACCGCAACCTTGAAAAGATGATCGAAGACCACACCTTTCGCGAAGCCCTGTTCTACCGCTTGAACGTGATGCCGATCTTCTTGCCGCCTTTGCGCGAGCGCCTGGACGATCTCGAGAATCTGATCAATCACTTCGTGCGCCGTTTCAACCGCAAGATGAACCGCCAGGTCGTGGGCTTCGCGCCCGAGGCTCTGGAAGTTCTTTTGAAATACCGCTGGCCCGGCAATATCCGCGAGCTCGAGAACCTGATCGAGCGTTCGTTCATCGTCGAGAATTCGCCGTTGATCCAATTGCAATCGCTGCCTGACGCCTTAAGAACCGCGGCCCAGAGCGAGATCAACTTCGATTTGCCCGACTCTTACTCGGGTCCGCTGGATTTCGATCGGTTCAAAGAGCGCACCGAGAAAGAATTTATCGTTCAGGCGCTCAAAGCCAACCGCGGGCGCATCAATCAGACCGTGGCGCAGGCGAATATCCCGAAGAACACGCTGCTTCGTAAGATCAAGAAATACAGCATCAACGTGCGCGAGCTGTCCGAATAGACGGCTCGTTTTTCAAGGGGCTCTGGTTCCCAGCGCCGCGAGGGCGAAGCCGCGCTTTTGAAGTGATTCGATGTAATGTGCAAGAACGCGGGTGAACGCCGGCACGCGGGTCGAAGATTGGCGATCGTGTAACAGCACGATATCCCCGCCTTTCAAACGCCGCGCCGACCGCGCGGCCCGAGTTTTCGTCCAAGGCAAAACCGCGTCGAAAAATCTTTCGTTCCACATGATGATCGGCTCGCGCCGCGCGAGGAGCGCATGCCGCAGGGGCGGCGTAAGAATGCCCGCCGGAGGGCGAAAACCCACCGGTTGCAATCCGTGGCGACGGAACTCAACCGATGAAGCTTCGAGCCACGGATCCAAATCACGGCGAAACAGCCGCGCATAGCGATGATCGAACGAGTGATCCCCGATCGCGTGACCTTCCGACAGCATGCGATCGACCAGTTCACGATTCCCTTGTAAGCGATTGGCGATCAGAAAGAACGTGGCCTTGGCATCGTGCGCGGCGAGCACATCGAGCACGGCCGCCGTGCCGACCGGGCACGGCCCGTCGTCAAACGTCAGGAAAATTTTGTCGGAAGCTTCGGCCAATCGCCGGATGGTGGTCAAACCGACTCCAGTCGGCGGAGCTCACCGAAAAACGGCGAGCTGGTGATATCCAC
>DAISHW010000183.1:2344-3349 GCA_036822295.1 Bdellovibrionales bacterium
GGCGGAATACCTGGTCGCCGATCCAGATGCGTTGGTCCTGGGCGAAATGGATCAGAGACGGGATAATCGGGATAGGCTCAGTCCCTTGAGTGAATTGCTGGCTGTACTCTGGGATAAGCAGCGGAATACCCTGGCGCTCAACCGGATAACTCCCCGCCCATTCGAAATCTCGGCACTCACGCAGGATCGGCAAACTCATTTCGCGGGCCGTTTCTTCGGCGCACAGCACGGCGGTCACGGCCCCCTCGGTCACCTGCACGTCGATCAGCTTCGCCATATGCCGATGTCCTTCGACCAAAGTCACCACCGAAAAGCGGCAGCTTTCGAGCATCGCCATGCCCAGCGCCAAGCTCTCTCTTGGCGTGTTCTCGAAACTGCTCACCGAGAGCGTCGGACCGGTGAATCCGAAATGGATAGACGCGAAACCCGTCGTCGCGTTGTGCAGGCTGTTCTGGAAAAGTATCGGACGCGCGAGCTTTTGCCGGGACCAACTGGTCAAAAACTCGGAACTCGTTTCGAGTTCGCCCGACATCGAGCCCAAAACCAGGGCGCAGTCGGCGCGATCGATCTGCAAATCCGCCAGCGCGCGATCGATGCTCAACGTGCCCATGATCATGTTGCGCGTGGCTTTGCGCCACTCGGGCCTGGGAGTCATCCGCTCCAGTTCGGCCGCGAGAAACGATCCCACCGAAACGATCACGGGTGTCATCGAGTGGCCGCCGTGAACACGAGCGAAGCGTTCGTTCCGCCGAATCCCAAAGTGTTTTTTAAAACCGCGCCGCCGCGGTAAGGCATATCCTTGGCGGGGTGGCGCACCGGAATGCCCGCGTCCGGCTGTTCGAGCCCACGCGTGCGCGGGATCACTCCGGCCCGCATCGCCTGCGCGATCAGCACGGCCTCGAGCGCGCCCGAGGCCGCGAGCGCGTGACCGTGCACCCACTTGGTCGAACTCACCCACGGGCGATACTCGCCGCAAAGACGGGCGATCGCGCAACCCTCTGCCAA
>DAISHW010000183.1:3359-5732 GCA_036822295.1 Bdellovibrionales bacterium
CGTTGGCCATCGAACCCGTCCCGTGCGCGTGCACCCATTCGACGTCCCGCGCCCCGATTCCCGCCTGGCGGAGCGCCTGGCGCATAGCCCGCTCGGAGCCCTGCCCCCCGGGCTGCGGTCCCGTCATGTGAAACGCGTCGGTGCTCAGTCCCGAACCGGCAAGGCCGGCGAGCGCGCGGGCGCCGTCCGTATCCAGGCACAGAGCCGCCGCGCCCTCGGAAAGGTTGATGCCACCACGATGACGGTCAAAAGGTTTGGCGCGCTCATCGGAAAGCAGTTGCAGGCTACGGAATCCCTCGCGCGTCAAATCGCAAAGCACCTCTACGCCCACGACCAGGCAGCGACGCGCCCGCCCCTGGCGAATCCACAGCGCGCCGAGCGCCAGGGCTTGGGTCGAAGCGCTGCACGCCGAGGTCAACAAAGTCGATGGACCGCGATGGCCGAGCTCCCGCGCCAAAAATTTGGTCAGCTCGCCGATCGGTTGGTGCAAGAAATCGCGGCGAAAAACCTCGCGCTCCATGCGACCGGCGACGAACTCGGTGAAGGCGCGATCCCATTGCAGAAACAATCCCGTCGTGGTCGCCAAGATCAACCCGTCATCGGGGCGAAGCTCATCCCACCCGGCCTGCGCCATCGCTTCACCCGAGGCGCGGACGGCGAACGCCAGGGCGCGATTGTCGTTGAATTCAGGAGTGACGAAACGATCCGCGACCGGACCGATGCCGCCCGCGATGCCCGTGCGGTTTTCCAGAGTGGCGCGCCACAGGTCGGCGGCCGTGCCGCCCAAACATGTTACTGCGCCGAGTCCGGTGATCCACACAGAACTCATTGAGCTCAGCTCTTGGCGCCAACAAAGTCCGCGATGGTGCCCACGGTGCGGAAGTACTTCTTGCCGGTCTCGGCGTCTTCGACTTTCACGCCGAAGTGATGCTCGATGGCCACGATGACTTCCAGAATATCGACGGAATCCAATTCGAGTCCGCCCTCACGAAGCGAGGTCTCGGGGGTGAATCGCGAAGGCTCCAGATGGTGGAGGTTCACGGAATTACGAATCACGTTCACGACTTCGTTGAGCGCATTGGTCGACATAGGGCGCCCAATCTAATCGCAACCTTTCGGGAGCGCAATAATGCGACTGGTCAATCGCGCCGCCAAACAGGCCCGAATGAGTTTTGACTTCACCCGGACCTTCGAGTCAAATTTCGCAATGTTTTTAAGGCTCTTTACGATTTCGATGGGATTGGCGGCGACCGCGTTCGCGGCGGAAACCGTCTCTTCTCCTGAACTGCGCGCGGCTCTCGAGAAATATCGCGCCAAAACGCGCCTTGAAGTCGATTTTCACCAAGTCAAAACGATCGCCGACATGGATTTGAAACTGACGTCGTCCGGTCACTTGAGCGTTCAGCGCCCAAACAGAGTCGAATGGAAAGTGACCCGTCCCGAAGTCATGACGGTCGTTCTCGAAAACGAAAAGATCGCCGTCACGGCGGACGGTAAGACCGAAGAGTTCGACGCCAAACAGGCCGCCTCCGGTAAAGACCGCAAGAGCTTTCAAGAGTTGCTCGCCTGGCTCAAACTCGACGCGGACATCCTGTTGAACAAGTATGAGATCACGAAACTCGGCGTGGGGCGCTACCGCTTTCAACCGCGCGACAAAGACGCGACCCTGAAAGACCTGGAGATGACACTCGCCCGCGCGGGCCATGTCGAAAAGCTCTCGTTCGTCGAGGCCTCGGGCGATCACATCGAAATCTCTTTCGGCAAGCCGAAATGACGAATTGGTTCGCGCTACCGCTGCTTTTTCTGGGTCTGACCGTTCAAGCCGCGTGGTTCGATCAATCGCACGAAATCTTCATGACCGAAAAGCTCAGCGCGGTGGCCTCGAAATACCGCGACTATCCCCTGTTTTGGTGGAACTTCATCGTCGTCGACGGAAAACTCACCCGCGAAGAGGTGGAAAAGCTCTGCGCGGATTTGTGGCGCGAGAATCGCGGCGCGATCGCCAAGCTGCCCTGCGCGCAAGGACCGGAATCCCTGCAAAGTTTGACGACCGACTGGTTAAAGGACCTGCCGCGCCGGCGGGATTGGCCCGGAGAGGCGGAACTGAGCCGCGCGATGAACTCCGGTTTGGTGAAAGCGTCGCTGCCCATCCCGCGCGAAGTTCTGAACCTGTTGCGCTCGGATCCGATGAACTCCCTGGGTGATCTACGCCGGCAGTTGGACGCTCGCGCGCGCTTCAACGCGCCGGTCGAGGGCGGAACGATATTTGAATCGAATGACAATCGCCGCTGGCTGCCGATCCAGTTCGCGTACTCCCCCGCGGACAGCGCGCGGACCATCGAGTTTGAACGCGTACTGGGTGAGAGTCAGATT
>DAISHW010000184.1:0-5698 GCA_036822295.1 Bdellovibrionales bacterium
ATTTTGTTGACTTAAACTCACCCCAGGTTTGTGACGAACGAGCCCGGACAGCACATTTCTTCCATGACCTGTTCATTTTTCTGGCGCAAATATTCAAGGCGTTCTTGCCGCTGCTTCTGGTACTCCTCTCGCTGTTCAGGCGTGTATTCCATTTTCGGCGGCGGAGTGGGCTTCAGCCCTTTTGGTCGTTCCAAATATTTGGAGATCTCGCCAGTTAGAAGACAGCCAAGTGGCCACAAGAACTCGGTAAATATAAAAAATCCGACGACTGCCAAGGATCCGTAGGTGATGATGGAATGAAACCAGTCAACCATCAGCCACACGGGATTCCTTGGACTCGCACTGCCGTTAAACTTCATTCCGAAGTAAGTAACCTGAGAACCAACGAGAAGAATCCCGTAGGCACCAACCAGTGGATCATCAAAATCCATAGACCTCCTCTCTGTGCGCTGCTTTTCTTGCGCAACGGAGGGATCTATTTCAAAGGATGGGCCAATGCTGGCGCTGCAGAGTTAAGTGCGTGAACTACGAGGTGAAATTTTATTTCTGCAAAAACTCGAGAGCTTTCGATTTATCAGATTTTGATCGCAAATCCGACCAGCCGAAATGAATAAGTAAATAAAAATCAGATACTTATCTAAAAGTCTAAAATCCGACCACTGATCGAGTTTACGACCACGAAAGCTACGGATTTTTGGAGCGGAATTTTTTGAAAATGAATATGACCCGCGACATCAGAGGCAGTCGGGATAGTTCGTCTTTCTGTAACGACGATTTCTAGAAAAACGAAAGCCTGCGTTTTTGCGCAGGCCCACCGGACTAACCGCAAGGGATTTACGTCTGTCGAATCAAAGACATCCGAAGAAAGCACCTACCCATTGTGATCTGTTGTAGGTGCTGCCTTTGCTAAAGGAGCTCCAACTACTCTTTTGCCCTGTAGCCCTGGGGCTACACCTGTATTGAGCAGAATAATAGATTTTTGCTTTAGCTTCTTCCGGTGACTGAACTTGCCCCTCAATCGTACCCCAAAGAATCTCAGATATAAAAAAGGCTTGATTGGACGGCGACGGAGGCACTTGCTGTCTGCGTTTATAATAACAGTCTGGCGGCGGCGTATCGCCGCCGAATCCGCAGACACAAGGATCGCATCCGGCCCAGCTAAGACTGGGGACCGTTAAGGCCATAAAAAAAGTTAAAACGAGTAGTTTCATAGAGAGTTCCCTCATGGTTTCTATTTAAAAAATTTTATTCATCGGAAAAACATAACCTAAATTTCAATCCCACAATTGATGTTGGAAATTCTTTCGTCGCCAAAAGGTCCCGTAGCCTTGTAGTAGCCAGATGCTTTTTTGGCAGGAATGTTTGTTTCCAAATGAACATACAATTGTGAGTATTGATTTTGTGCGGTTCTCGCCGTTACTAAAAATAATTCGACCCCGTTCCTAGAGTTCATATACTCACCGCTATAGTGACTTTGAAATGCTCCTTTGCCTTGGATCGCATCCGCTAAAAATCCAAGGCGCGGATTGCCCCCTCTTACTGAGATCGACAAAGGAACACCTTCTTCGTCGATACAATGAAAAGTTGCGAAATTCGCTGCCTGCGCTTGGCCTGCTGAGAGAACTAAAGCCAAAGTTAAAAAAATATTCTTCGTATTCATACATTACTCCTTTTTATTTAATAATTTGACACTCAATAAATGCTTTGTTGACGATAAGCTCGCCGCCTTTTTCCATTGAATAAACCCCCTGCGCAAATGTTCCGAGAGGGCCGACCCGAAGATCGACTTGCACTCGAACTTCGTTATGCAAAGCCAACTGAGGCCCATTGTCTCCGAAGATTTGAACACTATTGCCTACGTTGATAAGCTTGCCCTTCAATTGCCAATCGTAGCGGGGCATGAAGCCCTCCCATTTCAAGGCCTGGTAACCATTGGGTTGCTGCTCCCACTGAATCGACATTGGTTTTACGCCATCATGGCAATTCAGTGTTAATTTGCTATGAGTGCTAGCCATCGCATTTTGACAAGCTAACAATTGAGCGGAAACGATAACCGCTAGGACTTTGATTTTTGACATTTGATTTTTCATTTTCGTTTCTCCTAAAGTTTTTTGTTTCTTATATGCTTCATCGCGCCATTTATCCCTAGAAAGCCGATTTCTCATCCTCACAAAGACGACAGCAGAGACTTTCTCGCGCTTTCCATTTGCTTGATCGCCAAATCCACTTTCTCCAAAGTTTGATTTTTTTCGGATTCGAGGTGGCCCGTTAGCAGTCCCCGCAAAGTCACGCCTAAGGTTTCGGCTAAGGCCACATAGATATGCTCGCCCTGGATTCGCCGCCCATATTCCCATTCCTTATAGGTAGAGAGTGGCACTTTTACGGCCTTTGCCACTTCCTTCTGGGTCAACCCCCGCTTTAAGCGAAGTTGAGCGATTCTTTTTGCAAACGGTTCCATTTCATTTCCTCAAAATTTAGCTTTGATTGTTCACTTGGCATGGTTCACGAGACCAGCTCCTTCGGGAAACAATTTTCCATAAGGTGACTCTCGCCCCATTGCTGTGGTTCTTTCAAAATGGCGCGGCCAACAGCTGCAAAGTCCACTTTTCCATCAAGCAGAAATTGATCGATTGTCGCTCCATCCAATATTCCGCCCACGCCAATCACGGGAACACTGATGGCTTTTTTGATCGTGGCCGCATCTTCAACAAGATAACCCTGCTCGATTCTGTTATCTTTGCGCCGCCAGCCACCGAGGCCCGAAGACACATCAATAAGATCCACGCCAAGTTTCTGAAGCTGTTGAGCGACCCAAGCCATTTCAGATGGGACGAGACCTCCTGGAAGATGATCTTGCGCAGGAAGCCTTACGGCTAGTAAAAGCCCTGGGAGTTTTTGCTTAATATTCCCGACCACATTCAGTAGCAGGCGAGCCCGATTCTCAATGCTTCCCCCGAATTCGTCTGCTCTTTGATTTGTCAAAGGGGATAGCCATTGATTCAGCCCATATCCGTGCGCGGCGTGAAGCTCCAAAAAATCAAATCCAGCTTCGAAAGCTCGATTGGCGGCTTGAAGATACCAAGTTGTAAGATCCTGAATATCTTCAAGGCATGCCTCACGGGGGGCCTCTGGCTGCCAGCCCTTGACCGGAACCGCCTTCGCGCTTGGTCCTATGGGCATTCCTCCCGCAAGCGCGGAAGTCGTTTTTCCCCCTACATGGACTATCTGAATACCGGCCAAGCTCCCATTTTTCTGAATGGCGGATGCTATTCGAGAAAGGCCTTTCACCTTGTCTTCTGTATCGATTCCAAGTTGGTTTTCCTCTCCTCGGCCCGATGAGTGAATGAAACTGTATTCCACAAACACAATTCCAGCTCCAGACATGGACAATTTCTCGTAGTGGGCGATGGTCCGAGGAGTGGCATGGCCGGACTGATCGGCGGTCTGAGAAGCCATAGGTGGAACAACAACTCGATTTAAAGCTGTTTTTCCATTTCCAAACTTAAATTTTTCAAAGCGTGTATTTTTCATCGAAAGCCTCACTTGCTTGCGAATACGTTTAATTCAAGAATCGATCTTGAAAAAGAAATGAAATAGAAATATATGTTTCGATTATGGAAATGTTTGAACTTCGCTATTTTATGGCTGTGGCCCAAATTGAAAACGTCAATCGCGCCGCCGAACAAAATCACGTTTCGCCAGCCTCGTTGAGCAAGGCAATTTCTCGGCTGGAAGAGGAGCTACAAACCCCTCTATTCTTTAAAGCTGGCCGAGGAATCCGCCTTACCCCAGAGGGTCAGCTTCTGAAAAAGAGAGCTGCGCAGATTCTACAGCTTGAAGAAGACACCCGCTTCGAGCTGAAAGGAAAAGAGGCGGCCAGCTTAAATATCTATATTACGTCCGAAGAGATTCTCCAGACTGGATTTGGAACCCAGATTGCGGCTCACATTGAAAAGCTCTTTCCAATGGCTCGTACTCATTTTTTGATTCGCGCCGAAGATAAAGCCATTGAGCAGGTTCGAGACGGAGAGGCCCATATTGCTCTCATCACGCAAGATCCCCCTACGGAGATGGCTTCAAAAGTAATTTCCAAGGTCGAGTTTCAAACGTGCGCCTCTAAAAAGCATCCGCTAGTTAAAGAGTTTGGAGCAAAGGCAATTCCCATTGATAAAGCCTTGAAATATCCCTTCGCATCACCTGATTCAGCTATTCTCGGAAAGATCACCAAGTCATCAAGCATTGATGGCTGGCGTGATGATAAGTTTCCACGGCAAATAAAATACAAAGTTTGCGGCCTGAAGCTTATGGAAAATTTAATTCAAGATGGTCTGGCCCTCGGCTACTTGCCGGACTACTTTGTTGAAAGTGCTGACCTGACGACACTTAAAATTACGGGCTGTCCGTACTCATGCCATCAGACTGTACGTATTCTTGCTAAGGACCCGGGCAGCCTTGGATGGCTAAATCAACTTTGGGATAAAATCTAATCCCCATGAAGCTTAGGGTCGCCAGTAAATTGCTGTCAAAGGGCCTTAAAATCCATCAGGTCCAAATGGCAGTCCAATCCCGACCTCAGAGGTTGATTTTCCCTGGATACGCCCTCAACGATGTATGGTCATGAAAGCCAGTGATTCTGGGTAAACAAAGGGAGGGCCTTGGAATAACTCTGGGTCGCCATATTACCCCAGAACTCAGCGAAGAAGCACTTAGCACCGCTTCATGGAGGTTACTCTAATGACCGTCCTTCATGTCTCAGATAAATTATCTCCAATGATGCTTCCGTTCGGCATTCCTTGCCTTAATAGAATTTTGAGGACGTTTTTAAACCGCTACCGATTTTTGGTGGCGGTTTTAGTTCCACGAACAGGCAAAAGCATAGCCTTGCCCCATTTTGAACTCTGTGACTCCTTTAAGAGCTTGTATTGAGCAATTTGCACCTCACGGATGATCTGCGGCAGTCGGCCACTGGCCGCCGCAGTCACTGCCATTGCCACAGCTAACGGAATCAGTTTTTCGATGCCCATTTGATTTTCTCCCTCTCGTTTGCAGAAAGGCCAGGAACGACGAAATCCCGTCGACGTAGCTCCTGAAAGTAATTCTGGATCGCCACGGTCGTCTTTCCATATTTCTTAGCCAATTCTGTTCTTGAAAGCCCATCAACCCAGCGCAACCTTGCCAACTCCGCGAGATCACCCCTTGGCCCCCGCCACTCAATCGGGTACTTTATAGCCCAACTGAGTGGTTCTCCCATCCTCGCATGGCGGGCACCATTTTCGTTCGAAGGCCCCAAAATTTGGTTCTTCGGTTCTTCGGTTCTGGTTCTTCGGTTCTTCTCACTTCATGGTGGGCGTGCGCCTAAAGGCCCCTACAGACAGGCATTTAACAGCCTCAGTCGGTAATTTTCGAACGATCTATATCCGTAAGCCCTCTTTTGTACAAGCTTTGCGACGTTATTAAAGCCTTCCGTTCTGGCGTTGGTCAGCCGGTTTTCGAAGTATGCCAAGATCTCTTGACGCCAGCTTTTCAGGGTTCGGCGTAGTTTTTTTAGCTCCGGTATCTGCGAGTGCGCGAGCGCATCTGTAAGCCTGGTGAGCGCGCGCGAAGCGCGGCTCACGCCTTTCGTTCGGTAAAAACTGTGTAGGGCTTGCCCAGTAAGTATCTCCGTTCGGAGGGCATAGCTATCCATTCGCGGGCGAAG
>DAISHW010000185.1:0-5097 GCA_036822295.1 Bdellovibrionales bacterium
CTGATCGATCCGCACCTGCCCGAAGCGGTGCGCAAGCGCATGATCGATGCGAGCGGCGACGTGGCCTCTTTAAGTTACAACCGCGCGAAGATCGAGCCGGACGACGCCGGCTACCCCGCCGCCCAAGACGCTCTTGCCCGTTTCAGCACGGCGATGAAGAACGTGAACGCCAAGCTTTTGGATTACTCGCGCGAGAGCAACACGCTCGCCGACAAGATCACCGAGCGGAAGCTGTATTACAATTTCGACTTGGTGGCGTGGCAAAAGCGCGTACAGAAGAGCCTTAGGCTCGCGCAAGAGAATCAAGAGGGCATGAACAAAGAGATCACGCGCGCCGAAAACGCCCTGAAGAACTGGAACAAGCCCGAACTTCGCGCGCGCCAGGACGACGTCTTCGCCGAAATGCAAGGGGTCGCGCAAACCCACTCCGAACGCGCCAGTCGTTTGGGGCCCCTCAGCAAAGAGATGAGCGACGTGACGCTTTCAAACCCTAAGATCACGAGTTTGAACAAAGAGTGGCCGGAGGTGCAAAAGCTCCAGCTGGAGTTCGAACAGTTGCAAGCCGAACTGATGCAGTTGAACGAGCGTTTTGAACGCAAATCGGAAGCGTTTCGCAATCCTTTTAAACGGGCTCAGTAGCGGACTCGGCGCCGGCGCGAAGCCCGAAGACGATGTCATCGATCTCGGGCCCGAAGCTCTTTTCGCCCGATATGATGCGATCGGCGAATTTCCGCGAAGGATCCACGAACAGATCATGCATGGGTTTGACGTGGTTGTAGAACTGATCGCGCACGCCTTCGGGCGTCCGGCCCCGTTCGCGCACGTCCCGTTGCAGGCGACGCTGAAAGCGCAGGTCCTCTTGCGTTTCGATAAAAAATGCGAAATCCAGCAGCGGCCTAAGTTCGCTTTGGGTGAGCAGCAAGATCCCATCGACGATCACGACCGGGCGCCACGGAAACGGCGTCGTTTCGAACTGCCGGCGATGGGTGGTGAAATCGTAGCGCGGGATCTCGATGTCACGGCCCTCTTTGAGCGCGCGCAGATGCCGGCAAAGCAAGTCGAATTCGATCGAGTCCGGATGGTCGAAGTTCACCGTTCCGCCGTCGCGATCGAAATATTCGTGCAAGTCCAAATAATAGGCGTCTTGATGGATAAGGCCGCAGAACCCCTCGCCGAGATTGGCTTGAAGCATGCGCGAAAAGGTGGTTTTGCCGGAGCCGCTGCCGCCAGCCACGCCGATGATCACCACCGCCGAATTTTTAGGAATCCCACCCGTCATCTCTATTTAAATCACTAGCAAGATAAAGCGGGGGTGAAAAGAGTTTAAGTTCCCGTGATGCGGAACTCTATGTCCGGATTCTCTTTCTTGAGCCAATTTAAGTCCCACTCTTTCTCGAGCAGGACCACCGGACGCTCGAAGTCATCCAAGTAAAGCTTGGCGCCGCCTTGAAGCGCCCCTTTCGGAGGCTGACCGGTCGCGGTCACGATCGGCCAACGGGCCGCCGTATAAGGCAAACGGTCCAAACGCACATCGAGTTGGTATTCGTCGTTCAGGCGGAAGAGCAGCACGTCGAACTGAAGTTCCCCGACCACGCCGACGATCGGATCTTGTTTGCCGATCAACGGATCGTGCAAAAGTTGAATCATGCCCTCTTCGGCAAGTTGTTCGACGCCCTTTTGCAGCGTCTTGCGCTTGAGCGGATCTTTAATGGAAAGACGACCGAAGATCTCGGGCGAGAAACGCGGGATCGGATCGAACTGCAGGTCTTTGCCGTCCGAGATCGCGTCGCCGATCTTGAAGTAGCCCGTATCGATGAGCCCTACGATGTCGCCGGGATACGCGTCGTCGACCGTCTCGCGCTCCCGCGCGAGGAACTGATTCGCGTACGCGAGCCTGAGATCGCGGTCGAGCCGCGGGTGCCTGACTTTCATGCCGCGCTCGAATTTGCCGCTGCAGATCCTAAGGAACGCCACGCGGTCGCGATGCTTGCGATCCATATTGGCCTGGATTTTAAATACGAATCCGGTGAAGTGCTTGTCGGTGGGGTTGATCATGCCCGCCGTCGTGTGGCGCGGGCCCGGCGGCGGCGAGTGCGCCGCGAAGAGCTCCAGGAACAGGTCGACGCCCCAATTGTGTTTGGCCGACCCGAAGGTCATCGGCGAAACCTGGCCGTCCAGGAATTCGCGGGCTTCAAAGTCGCCGATCGCGACCTCGAGCAGCTCCATCTCTTCTTGCAGCGTCAAGAAAAGCTCATCGCCCACGCGCCCGCGAATCGTTTCGTCGCTCCAACCCGTGACCTTCACGACCTCGGGTTCGACCCGGCCTTTTTCGAAGAGCAGAAGTTCTTTGCGCATGCGGTGATAAAGGCCTTTGAAGCGGTCTCCGATCCCGATGGGCCAGGTCACGGGGTAGCACTTGATCCCCAGCGTGCTCTCGACGTCGTCGATGAGCTCCAAGGGGTCCTTGCCCTCCCGGTCCATTTTATTGGCGAACGTGAAGATCGGGATGCGGCGAAGCTTACAGACCTCGTAGAGCTTGCGGGTTTGCGCCTCGACGCCCTTGGCGGCGTCGATCAGCATGGCCGCGCAATCGGCGGCGATCAGCGTGCGGTAAGTGTCCTCGCCGAAATCTTTGTGACCGGGAGTATCGAGCAGGTTGATGCGCAAGCCCTGAAAATCGAATTGCATGACGGACGACGTGATCGAAACCCCGCGCTGTTGCTCGAGCGTCATCCAGTCCGAAGTCGCTTTCTTGGTGCCGGACTTGCCATGCACCTCACCGGCTTCGCGGATCACGCCGCCGAGCCACAGGATTTTCTCGGTGATGGTGGTCTTACCGGCATCCGGGTGAGAGATGATCGCGAAGGTTCGGCGCCGCTGGACTTCTTCTTCAAATGACATAGGTCCTAGAGAACTAACGGGTTTGACGCCAAAAGACAAGATGACATGGAGTGACCGGCTGATTTAATTTGTGAGGCCATGGCCGACAAAGAGAAGAAATATTCCGACAACATTCCCGGTCGCTACTTCGTCGACAGCGAATGCATCGCCTGCGACGCCTGCGTCCTTGCGGCCCCGGACCATTTCAAAATGCACGACGAGGACGGCCACGCCTTCGTGAGCAAACAACCCGCGAGCGAAGAGGAAGAATCCCGCTGCCGCGAAGCCATGGAGAGCTGCCCTGTCGAAGCCATCGGGGCCGACGGCGACTCTTGACCGAAAACGTTACGTTCAAATCACGAACCACATCCCAAGCCACTTCAAAGAATTGACCAGCAATTCTTTGGCAAAACCTCGCAATGAGCAAATAAAGGGGGGCGTTTGACAAATAATCCTTGGTCAATTCACAGTTGCGAGCACGATCCGCGAACAAGTCGGAGCCACGCCCCTTCCCCCAGGTCTTCATTTACAAATTCATAAAAGCAATGACGCGATGATTTCTGATGGCTTGGAAGCGAAGGGGGTAGTAATTTGCGTGAACCCTTCGAGGAATAAAATGCCGAAACGCTCACAACAATTGAGATTTAAGGATTTTGTGAAGTCAGAAGACCGCTTTGGTGGAGCGCTACTTAAAGGCAATGCGAAGACGGCGCGTCCCGTGGCCGAGCGGTTGCCGATGCATCTTTGTTTAAGGGGTATCCGTGGCGGTATGAAATCTCCGCGGGTGTTTCATCGGGTGAATAAGGCTGTTTATGGGATCGCCAGGAAATACGGGGTGAAGATCTATAAGTACGCCAACGTCGGAAATCATCTTCATGCGGTGATTAAGCTGCATAAGAGGCATTTGTGGGGCGCGTTTATCAGGGAACTCACGTCAAAGCTTGTCGAGATCCTTGGAATCAAAGGCTATTGGAAGCATAGACCGTTTACACGCATCATTCGGGGCTGGCAGAAGGCGTATAAAACCGCCTGTGAGTACGTTTACCTCAACATCCTAGAATCCGAGGGCCGCATCGATCGTAAGGAAACGAAAACGCTCAAAGAGCTTAGAGCCATTTTCGACGGATAGAGAAAAATAGATCTTCATGAGGCACGGAGAGCCCGCAAACGGTGCGCTGGGTCCAATCCTGCGACAGATTCTGGTTTGAGTGAATCTCATGGTACGGCACGCACATCCCTAGAACCCGCCCACGCGGCCGACGAGATCTAAAACCTCTTGGTCCACGGACACTTCGCGGTTCCACAGCTTTAATTTATACGACCAGTCGCCGGTCACGAGCAAAGCCGCGATCAGGCGGGCTTCGGGTTTGGCCGAACTCCACGCGCGTTGGACGTCTTCCAGGGTCTTGCGATCGATCGCGGCGTCGAGTTCGCGGGGCGATCGGGTTTTCGCCACGTTCACCGACGCGGCTTTGGGCTTCAAGTTCTTGGTCAGGTTTTTCACTTCCGAGCGGATCTCTTTTAAGGTGCGGCGCTCGGCGCGGAGCAACTCGACGTTCTGGCCGGCGACCGTGACGTCGCTCGACCCTTCGAGCAGCCACGAGGCGTCTTTGCCTAAAAAGCCCGCGACCTTCGGGATACCGATTTGGCGCGGGACCGCGCGGCCCGTTTCCCAGCGCACGACGGTGCTGCGGCTCACGCCGAGAGCCTGGGCCAACTCGTCTTGGGTGATGCCTTTCGTAAGACGTGCTTCTTGAATCTTCAGACCGATCTGAACGGCGTTGAGGCCCATAAACGTACTCCTTTTTGAATTCGTGCTCAATCCAGCAAAAGGAGTGCCCTGAAGAGTTCGAATTAATAAAGAGATGAGGCGCAAATGGCGCCTTTTTTCGGCCTAAAAATCCTGTCGGAAGCCCAATATCAGCGTGCGATCCTTGCCCGGCCGCGCCCCATACGGCCGGTAAGAAACGATATATTCATTGTCGAGCACGTTATCGATCTTCAGATAAGCCAGCGACCCGGCCGTAAACGCATACTTGAGATTCAAGTCGACAACCCCGTAGGAATCCACGCGTTTTCGGCCTTTCTCGGCGGCCTGGTCATACTGTCGGCCCGTCCACGAAAAACGCACATCCGAAGTGAACTTGCCCTTTCCCAACCCAAGCCCCAGCACGTACTGATTCTTCGGCACGTACGGGAGGGGCGCACCCTTCTTGA
>DAISHW010000185.1:5107-5691 GCA_036822295.1 Bdellovibrionales bacterium
TGATCACCCCGACCCCCCATTCCGGCGAAGCCGTTTGGAATTCCGTATCGAAAGTCGCCGACGTGAACGTGTATCCGAGCTCGAACGGGAACTTATAACCCGACCAATGACCGTCGAAGCGCACGCGCGATTCAACTCCGTAAACGGTCGCCTCACCGCCGTTAAACTCGGTCTCTTCGGTGCCGCCCGTACAGCCGGCCGAAAATGAACAGAGCCCTTTGATGTTCTTGTAGTCGCTGTAAAAACCGATCGCTTCAGCGAAGAACTGTTTCATGTAGCGGAAGCCCAATTCGCCGTTGGTGCTCTCTTCGGGTTTCACGTTGTCGCTTTGGCCTGGACCTGAGGGGGCATAGCCCTTGTTGACGCCAGTGAGCAGCGAAAACGTCGGTGACAGCGCCCATACCGCGCCGACGCCGGGCACGAAGAAGTCGTCCTCGTTTTCGACCTTCGACACCACGTCGGCGTCGTTCACGATGAACGTGCGCGACTCCGTGCTCACCCGCTCATAGCGGGCGGCGAGCGTCACGCGAACCGGATCGAGATTGATTTCGTCTTTCGCAAAGACGCTTTTAGACCAACTCGTG
>DAISHW010000186.1:0-5433 GCA_036822295.1 Bdellovibrionales bacterium
TGGGTACGTAGTTCCGTTTTTGGGTACGTAGTTCCGTTTTCTAACGGGGCCGCGTCAAAGCGGCTTCGACGACGGGTCTTGCATCCATGACGCATTTGAGCACCGACAGGAACACGAAGACGCCGCCGAGCTTGCGGTCAAGAAATATGAGTTCGCGCGGTGGCGCGCGCAGTTTGTACGTGGAAGCGATCCGGAGGGCTTGCGCGGCCACGCGCTTCGGTAAATCGCTGGTTCCCCAGTCGTACTCCCCTTGGAACGGCTCGGTGAGCAGGGAGCAAAGTTTCACATAGTCGTCGACGAGCTCAAGTTCGTCCTCTGGCTTGAGCAATCCGAGCTTACGCCCGCCTTGTTCGATCATACGCGGATCGCGCGCTAAACCTCCGCGCACGAGCAACTCGTAGCATTCCAAGAACGGCCCGGGCACCGCGCGTGTCGCGCCGAAATCGAGCAGTGCGAGTTTGTCGTTTTCGCCCTCACGATCGATCTGCACCAAATAGTTGCCCAGGTGCGGATCGGTTTGCACCCAGTTGAACTCAAACAGCTCGCGCATGTAGATGCGCAGATAAGCCAAGCCCAAGCGATTGCGACGGTCTTGCGACAGAGCTTGGACTTCGGGACTGTCGGCGCGCAAACCCCGCACGCGCGCTTGGGCCAGAATCTTGCGGGTGCTGAACTCCGGGTACACGCGCGGGACGATCGCGTCATGGCCAATGAGTTCACGGAATTCTTTCGTGGCTTTGAGCTCTTGCACGTAGTCGATCTCTTGACGGAACATCTCGCTGATCTCGGAAAAAATCTGATCGAAGCGGGGACCGCGCGGCACCAACTCGCTCATGTTCAAAATGAATTTCAGCAATTTCAAATCGGTGGCGACCGCTTGATCGATGCCCGGGTATTGAATCTTGATCGCGAGCTCCTCGCCATCCAGCCTGGCGCCGTGCACTTGGCCGATCGAGGCCGCCGCCATCGGTTCTTTTTCAATCTCGAGCCGCGAGAGCTTTTCATCGCCGAGCTCCGCCAACAACTGTTGTTCGATCGCGGGCCACGCGAGCGGCGGCGATTCGCTCTGAAGTTTCTTGAGTACCGCGTTCGCTTCCGGCGGAAGCAGGTGCTCGCCGTACATCGAAAGAGTCTGGCCGACCTTCATGGCCGTGCCTTTGAGTTGGCCGAGCTCTTTCACCAAAAATTCGATCTGCGCGGTGGAACCTTGCGCCGCCATCCGCCCGGCGCGAATGCCGGCTTTGGCGAGCGCGAATCCGCGGGTCAGAAGCGATGCGCGGATGTCCTGCAGGGGCGCTTTCTTTTGCGGCATACGGCATACTATGCCATAAAGTCCCGGTGAAACAACTGCGCGCGCGCGTTCTTACCATCGGCACCGAAATCGTGAGCGGCGAAATCGTCAACACCAACGCCGCGTGGGTTTCCCAGCGTCTCGAGGAGCGTGGCGTACGCGTGCTTTCGCACCTGAGCGTGCGCGACCAGCGCGGCGAAATGCTGGAAGCCTTTCAATTGAGCCCCGCCGACATTTTGATCGTGACGGGCGGCCTGGGGCCGACGTCCGACGACATCACCCGCAACGTGGTGGCGGAGTTTTGCGGGGCGCCTCTGGAGTTCGACGAAGCGGTCTGGAAAGAGCTCGCCGCGCTTTATGAAACGCGCGGCCTGACGTTGCGTCAGGCGCATCGCCAACAATGCCATTTCCCGAAAGACAGCGTCAGACTGAAAAATCCCGTCGGCACGGCGCTCGGATTTCAAGTGGAATACCAGGGGCAGCGGATATTCGTCCTGCCGGGCCCGCCCCGCGAACTCGAAGGCATGTGGAAGAGCGAGGTCGAGCCCCGCTTGAAAACCCCGTTGAACCCTGGCGAGTGGATTCGCTGGACCTGCTTGGGCGCGCCCGAAAGTGAAGTGGCGGAGGTCGGGGACGAAGCGCTCGGGGGCCGCGACTTCGAAGGCGGCTACCGCGCGCAACTGCCGTACGTGAAGGGGAAGATCCACGCCGATCCGGGGCACGACCGATCTGGCGCGCGAGTTGCTCGCCAAGTGGCCTTTGAGTTCCATGCGAGTGCACGACACCGTCTGCGGAGGAAACCTGTTCCAGCGTTTGCTCGAGGCACGAAGCGACAAGACGATCGAGTTTCACACGACCGCCGGACTTAAAGGAGACGGCGTCGAGGTCACGGCTTTTGGTGAAACTTTTCAAACGCGTCTGCGCGTGAACGGCAAAGAGCGCGTTTTCCATCACGCTCTCGCGTTCAAACTTCCGCTCGCCAGCGAGCGCGGGCGCAGATCGGCCGCCGAGTGGGTGATTTGGCATTCTCTTCAGGGACTTTCCGGGCCCCAATAACTTGGCAATTTCGTCGCGGTTTGTTAGGGTCTGCGCCTTATGTATTTTGAGGGCGCCGAGAAGAAAATCGAACTCGTTTCGCGTGGCGCGGCTTTTCGCGGGCGCCCGGAATCTTTTTGGCACGCGCTGGTCGACGTCGCCGGCGCGAAGATTCTTTCGAAAGTTTCATCTGACCGTTGTGACGCCTACTTGCTGTCCGAATCGAGTCTGTTCGTATGGGACGACCGGGTGACCATGATCACTTGCGGCCGCACGACGCTCGCGCGCGCGGTTTTGTTTCTTTGCGATCAGGTGAATCCCGGCCACATCGATTTCTTCAGTTACCAGCGCAAGAACGAATATTTCCCACACCTGCAAGAGACCGATTTTTTCCGCGACATCGAACAGCTGCGCGGAATCGTCCCCGGCAAAGCCTTTCGCTTTGGCACGCCCGATGAACATCATGTGAATCTGTACCACCTGGACAAGCCGTTTCGTCCAGAGGGCGCCGAAAGCACGCTCGAGATCTTGATGTACAATCTGCAAGGCCGCGCGAACGAGATTTTCAGCTGCAATCAAACGATCGAGCGCGTGCGCGAAATCATCAAGCTCGAGGCCGTTTTTCCCGACTTCGTGATCGACGACCATCTGTTCGATCCCTGCGGCTATTCGCTGAACGCCGTGCGCGGCTCCGACTACTACACGATTCATGTGACGCCCGAGGATGTCGGCTCCTATGTGAGCTTCGAGACCAACGTGCGCCTGGGCAATCGCAAGGCGACGGTCATGAGAAGCGTGGTCGACGTCTTTCAACCGCGCTCGTTCGATGTCGTGTATTTTCATCCCGAGCGCGAGCTTCCGCCGTTCGATGTGCCGCCGTTCGTGCAGCGCGGATTCACGCGCGAATCTTTGAGCTGCGGTTTCGAAGTCGGATTCTCGTCTTACTACTTACCGGTGACCGAGCCCCTGCGCGCGGTGCCGTTGGATATCTAGGAATTCTAAAATGAGCTGGATCGAAGAGGAATACAAAGAAGGCATGAAATTCGGGTTCCGCCGCGCTCGCGAGGAGCCCCTGTTCAAAACCCGGAGCGATTTCCAAAAGATCGAGATCGATGAAACCACTCATCACGGCCGCGTGCTGCTCAACGACGACTGTTTCATGCTCTCGGAGCGCGACGAGCGCATTTATCACGAGATGATGGCTCACGTGCCGCTGGGCGCCCACGGCTCGGCCAAACGCGTGCTGATCATCGGGGGCGGCGACGGCGGAACCGCCCGCGAGGTTCTGCGCCATCCGCAAGTCGAACGCTGCGTGATGGTCGAGATCGACGCGATGGTGGTCGAAGCCTCGCGCAAATTCTTGCCGCAAACCGCGGCGGCGCTCGGCGATTCGCGTTTGGAGCTCCGAATCGAAGACGGCGTGGCGTACATGAAAAGCGCGACCGAGGAATTCGATGTCATTCTGATCGACTCGACCGATCCGAACGGCGCCGCGGAGCCCTTGTTCGGCGCGGAATTCTACGGCGACGTCTCGCGCCGGCTCGCCCCGAAAGGAGTCGTGGTCGCGCAAGGCGAAAGCGTGTTTTACGAAGCCGAAACCCAAAGCCGCTTGCTCGAGATCGCTCACCCCCTGTTCGATTGGGTGTCCATGTTCAACTTCACCAACATGACCTATCCCGGCGGCCTTTGGTCGTTCATGTGGGCCTCGCGCCAAGTGCATCCTTTGGCGGAAGTGAACGCCCCGTCCGGGATCTCGACATTTTATTACAACGTCGAGGTGCACCGGGCCGCCTTCCGCTTGCCGCAATTCCAACTCGAGAACTTGCGGTCATGGATCAAGATTTAGATTTCCGCCGCGCCAAGCTCAGCTGGAGCGATCGACTGAGAGTCGGGGAGCTCGACATCGACGCGGCGACGATCGTTTCGATTTTGAAACGGCACCTGACGGACGAGCGCATCGCGCGGCTTGAATCCGTAGTGGCCCATCGAACGAGGCACCTGATGCCCGTCCTGGAAAACATTTACGATCGCGGCAACGTCAGCGCGGTCATGCGTTCGAGCGAGGCCTTTGGTTTCATCGGCATGCATTTGATCGACAGGCCCGACGCCAAATTCAAGGCCGCCAACCGGGTGTCGAAGGGCGCGGAGAAGTGGCTCGACGTCCGGGCGTTCTCTTCTCCGGCGGATTCGGTGAAGGAGCTGCGCGCCAAGGGTTATCAGATTTGGGCCACCGATTTGGACACCCGACACGAGATCGGTTCCATTGATTTTTCCAAACCCACCGCGATCGTGCTGGGGAACGAAAAGGACGGCGTGAGCGAAGAGATGAAGGGACTGGTCGACGGTCGCTTTCGGGTCCCGATGCTGGGCTTTTCGCAGAGCTTCAATATATCGGTCGCGGCGGCTCTGATTTTTTATCATGCGCATTTGGAGATCAACAAGCTGGGTGAAAAAGCCAAACTCACCGAAGCCGAGCGGGCCCAGGTGCTCGCGAACTATTACTTGCGCTGCTTCGACAATCCCGAAGCTTTACTGCGCGCTAATTTGAAATCCGATTGAGTTGGCGTTCCACGCGCGCGCGCTCCGAACGGAGCTGCGAGAGCTCCGAGGACAGCAAGCGACGTTCGTAGCCGTCGGCGGCCCCGTCAAGCTCGGCGACGACGTTTTCGATCTTCACGCCGAGTCGCTGATTGGCGCTTTCTAAATCGCGGGCCTTCTGCCCTCGGCGATATCCCGCCAAGAATTTTTCTTCGACCGTGGACGGGCAGACGTACTGATACGCTAAGCCCATGCGGCCGAGTTCGAAGGCGTTGTCGGGCGCGCAGTACTCGACCAATCCCGCGTTATGTCCGTTCACGAACATCGTTTCCCAATCGCTGTAAACGGACCCTTCACAAGCGACTTTGAACTGATCGAGACGGGTGACGGGGCGGCCCTGCATTCCGTCGCGTCGACCGGTTTCATACCAATCGCGCTCGGCGCAGGCGTCCGGGGCGAGCCGCAGCAGGATCTCCTGCCGCGTCGTGACGGGCTGGTCGCCGGGATCCTCGTCGAGCTCGACGAAGGCGCGCTGGAACTGCGTCGGATCGTGCAGATAAGGGGCCAGC
>DAISHW010000186.1:5443-5668 GCA_036822295.1 Bdellovibrionales bacterium
GCGCTCGGCGCAGGCGACGCGTTTACCTGGGGTCGCGCAACCGGCGGTTATGACCATGGCGAGCGCCACCACGAATAAGATCTTTAAACTGGAAAACATGAGCGTATACTTACTTCATAACGCATCGCAATGCAACCTGCGACGCGCATTTGCCGCATTGCTGTCAAAGACCCGAAATGCTAATCAATCTCCGACTTTGCATTCTTACAAAGGTGTCAACAATGT
>DAISHW010000187.1:0-5402 GCA_036822295.1 Bdellovibrionales bacterium
AACTCCCCGGTCAAAAGCTGCAACGTGTTCTCCAGCCCCTCGTGTATGTCGACGGCTTTGAGCTGCGCCTCTTCCAAACGCGAGAAGTTGCGCAGGCCCAGGACGATATCCCGCGTGCGGCGGGCGCCGTCCTCGCAAGACGAAATCAATTTGGGCAGATCCGACTCCAGATATTCCAAATCCGCTTTTTTCTTTTCGGCCTTCAGTTTATCGGGCTGATGTTCCGCGACGTCGATCAGGTGCAGCAGCTTCTGCGAGTAATCGCGCAGATGGGTCATGTTGGAATAGATGAAGCCGATCGGATTGTTCAGTTCATGCGCGACGCCCGCCACCAATTGACCGAGCGACGCCATCTTGGCCGTGTGCACGAGCTTGGCTTGCGTGTCGCGAATCTCGTTGTTGGCGCCTTCGAGCTCTTGAATTTTATCTTTAAGCGCTTTTTGCGACTCGAACGTACGGCGCGAAAGATCGTTGAAGCCTTCGGCCAAAAGCCCCAGTTCCGTTTCGTTGGCGGTCGGGATCATCAACAGACCCTTATCGAAATCCGCGTCCTCGAGCGCGTCGAGCACCTGATATATCGGGCGGAGCAGGACGCGCGAGGCGATCAGACTCAAAACGATCAATAGCACGATGATCGCGCCCACCACCGTGAAGAACGCCATCTTCACGTTTTGCAAAACGTCTTTGGCCGCGTTCTTCGAAACGCCCAGGCCCATCACGAACGCGTTATCGCCCCACTTGAGTTCACGCAGCATCAGCCGATACGGAACTTCGCGGATGTTCATCTCGAAGAATCCGCCGTCGCGCAAGTACGGCTTGAACGTGTCGACCTTGTAAAGCGCCAGATCCTCGTGCGTCGCCACAATATTCGGCGACTCCTCTTGAAAGAAAAAGATCTCGGCGCTCAGGCGGTTGCGGATGCTCGAGAGCATCTGTTCGTCGATGGTGATCGCCTCTTCGACATAGCCGACGACTTTACCGCCGGCGCCCAGAATTTTCGTGAAGAGCGAGAGCTCCAGATGCGAAGTCTTGTTCTCGTTCACCAGATCGAGCAGGAATATCTTGTCTTTGTTGCGCAGCTGTTTGAGCAGCGGCTCGTTCAGTTCAACCACGCCGTTTTCAAGATTCTCGCGGCGCTGTACCTGGCCTTTTTCATCTTTGTAAAGCGCGATCGACAAACGCGCGTCGCGGTTGAAGACCCAGATGCGGTGACCGAAAGCGCCTTTGAACCAACGTTGCAAACTGTCGCGCGCTTGATCGGTTTTGTTTCCGGTCAGATAGAAGATCAGCGCGCGATCGGCGGCGACTTGCTGGCTTTCGGCCACCAAGCCGTTTTGGAATTCGCCAAGGATCGTGCTGATCTCGCGCGCGTTGCCAAGAAGGCGCGTCGACAGCTCCTGATCGATGGCTTGTTCGTATTTGACCAGGGAGTAACCGGTGATGAACGCGAGCGGCACGATCGAGAAGATCAAAAGCCATAGAATCAAAATTGTCCGTAAAGATTTACGGGGTCTCTGCCGGGCTTTCATTGCTGACCGCATCCTTTACCGTAAGGATAATGCGGATTTGGCCTTCTGGCATCACTCGGGGGTGCTTCTCCTTGCTGAATTGGACCCGACCGAAAGTCCGGAGAAAGATCTCCAGTTCGGCCAAGTTGGACTCAGGTATGGAAAAGTGGAAGTACGATTGATCCGCGCGGCGAAGCCAACCGATCTCGACGGACCCCGCGGCCTTGCCCCCGAGCGCGATGACCTTGTCGCGGATCTGCGGCCAGGTGTTCGCGAAGTCATTCACGGTGATGTCCCCGCGCGAGAGTTGGCCGCGCCCCCCCGGCGCCGGCCGATGCGCCGGTTCGTTCATGGTCTCGGCGGCCGCCGCGCGCTCGTTCGCGGCTTGCTTCTCGGCCGCGGGCGCTTGCACGACCGGCGCGTGAGTTACGATCGCGGGCGGGGGTTCCGCCGGCTCCGAAGGAGTTGCCGGCAGCATGTCCGGCTCGCCTTTCAATTGCTCGGCCAGCGTGATGTCGTTGGAGACTTCGCGCTTCCACGGCTTGAACGCGAAGAGCCCGACGACGATCGCCAGCATCACGAAAGCATAAGGCAACATGCGCCAGCCGCGCTTCGACGACCATAAAGTCAGATCGCGCAGGCGCTTTTGCCAAACGGGTTCGAAAGTTTCAAGCGCCTGGCGCGTCTCCGCGTCGAGCTTCGCTTCCCCCAGCGTCTCCGCGTACGCCATGCCTTGCCGCAATTTTTCCAGCTCACGCTGCGACTCACGGTCCGTGCTCAGGTAATCGGAAACCTCGTCGCGGCGGCGATGGTCCAAATTGCCGCTGACGAATTCATACAAGAGCTCTTGGCAAAGGAAGCGCGTGAGTTTCTTCGACTTCACTTCCGTCTCAGGCATCTTGAAATCCACCCAAGTGACGAAGCCCGCGGCCCAAGCGGTAGCGGACCGTTCCGGTCGTGACGTTCAAACCGACGGCGATCTCGCCTTCACTGAAACGCAAAATCTTATGCAGCAGAACGGCATCGATCTCTTCGCGCTCGGCCGTGTTCAAAAACGAGCGCCAGGCGGTCATGTCGAAGCCGCGAGGCAAATGAATCATGGCCGCGGTCGCCCCGCCGCGCGGTTTGATCTTGTTCAAGCGGTCGCGCCAATGCAGAAGAGCCCGCACCCATTCGGCGCGATACTTCTCATCCAAACGACTGTGGTTTTTAAGATCGGAAAGCGTCTTCAAGCTCGCCGTGAAACTCAGATTCTCGTCGAGCGTCGAGAAATAGAAGTACTTGGCTACGGTGTCGATAACCGAAGCCGTCATGACTTAATCCACCGTGAGTTGCTTCAAGAGATCGATGTCCTCCAGGACTTTGCCCGAACCGAGCACCACGCAAGACAACGGGTCTTCGGCGATCGTCACCGGCAAGCCGGTGCGCTCACGCAAGAGCACGTCGAGATTCGAGAGCAACGCGCCCCCGCCCGTCAGTACGATCCCGTTGTCCACGATATCGCTGGCGAGTTCCGGAGGAGTCTTCTCAAGAGCGGTGCGAACGGCATCGACGACTTCGCTGAGCGGATCCATCAACGCGTCGTTCACCTGCGAACTGGTGATTTCGATGGTCTTCGGAGCGCCGGCGACGAGGTCGCGGCCCTTGATTTCCATGCTGCGCTCTTCTTCGAACGGATACGCGTTGCCGATTTGAATTTTAATCTGTTCCGCCGAACGCTCGCCGATCAGCAAGTTGAATTGGCGACGCACGTAATTCACGATCGCCTCGTCGAATTTGTCGCCGGCGACTTTGATCGATTTGCAATACACGATGCCGCCAAGAGAGATCACCGCGACGCCGGTAGTGCCGCCGCCCATGTCGACGACCATGCTTCCGGTCGGCTCAACGATCGGAAGACCCGCTCCGATCGCGGCCGCCATCGGTTCCTCGATCAAATACACTTCGCGCGCGCCGGCCGAGTGCGCCGATTCTTTCACCGCGCGCTTTTCCACCTGCGTGATTCCGTATGGAACGCAGATGATGATGCGCGGACGGATGAAGCTTTTCTTCTGACCCGTCGATTTGCCGATGAAGTAGCGAAGCATGCTTTGCGTGACTTCGAAATCCGCGATGACACCGTCTTTAATCGGGCGAATGGCGACGATGCTGCCGGGCGTGCGGCCCAGCATTTCTTTGGCCTCTTTGCCGACGGCCATCACGCGATTCTGGCCGCCCCGGGCGTTTTTCTGAACGGCCACAACCGAGGGCTCATCCAAAATTATGCCGCGGCCCTTGGCGAAAACGAGCGTGTTCGCGGTGCCCAGGTCGATGGCGATATCGTTCGAGAAATACTCAGTGATTTTATCTGCTAAGCCCATAGGATTCCAATACTTTAGGGTAGTCCCACAGGGCGGTCAACTTAAGAGGACGTGGCCTGAAGTTCCCAGGCGATTTGTTTTTGCAGAGCATTAATTTCCTCGCGCCGCTGCTCGGGCGTCCAAGCCAGGCGCGAAGCCATCGTGTCGGCCACCGCGTCCACGAAGGCCAGACCGTGATCGCGGCGACTCAAGACAAGCGGCGTGCGGCGGAAGTAAAAATCGCGCAAATGCAGGCACATCGTGCGCTCCACGGCGTGCAGCGCCTCTACACACCACACCCAAGCGGGATCGCCGGGCGCGACGGCCACTCGATGCGCGTCGCGAATGAGCTCCGGTGCCTCCATCCCGTGCCGCTCGGCCAGCCAAGCCAGGTCGCGCGGATCGGCGTCTTGCCGCCAGCTCGCCGCCTCACGCCGGGCGCGTTCAAGATAGGACTCCGTGACCAGCGGATTGAGCGGCGTCTCGGTGTTCGAACGCGAGAATTTCACCTGATCCTCGAACGTGTACGCCTGAAGGGCGAAATCCACCGTCTGCTCCGCCATATTCCGGTACGTCGTGTACTTGCCGCCGGCCACGAACGTGCAACCATGGGGGTCCGTCCAGATCTCGTGTTCACGACTGGTTTTGCTTTCGGTTTTGGAACCGTCGTCGATCAAGGGCCTGACGCCCGCGTAACAACCGACGATATCTTCGGCGCGGATGTTCGCGCCCGGGAAATAATCTTCAATCACTTTCAAGAGGTATTTCACGTCGGCGCGATCGGTGTGCACTTGGCCCGGATCGCTCGCGAAATCGGTGTCCGTGGTTCCCACGATCACCATCTCGTGACGCGGGATCGCGAATACGATGCGCTTCTCGGCGCCCATCACCACCGCGTCTTGCAAAGGAAAGCGCTCGCGCGAAAACGTAAGATGCACGCCTTTCGAGGGGCGCAGCCTGCGTTTCCAATTTTTAAACAGATGCTCACCGACCGCATCGGTCCACGGGCCGACGCTGCTGACGAAATGCTTCGCGCGCAGCGGAAATCTTTTCTTCGACATCTGATCTTCGCAAACGATCGCCCGCATTTTGCCGTCGACGACCTCCGCGCCCGCGGCCTTCACGTAATTGGCGATCCGCGCGCCCAGACGATCGGCCGCGCGCAAAGTTTCGAGCACCAGGCGATCGTCGTCCATGTACGCGTCGTAATAGGCGAACCCGCCGCTCAAATCGCGCGTCCGCAGTTCCGGAAACTCTTGAGCGAGCTCCTGGCTGTCCATGTAGGTATGCAGCTCCGGCGCTTCAAACAGCGAAAGCGCGTCGTAAATCCACATGCCGATTCCCATTTTCCAGGCCGGCACGCGTCCCGATTTGTAAACGGGAAGAACGAAACGCAACGGATGCACCAGGTGCGGGGCCATTTCGAAAAGCTTTTGCCGTTCGGTCAGCGCTTCGAACACCAAACCGAATTCCAGATTTTCCAAGTAGCGGATGCCGCCGTGAATGAGCTTGCTCGAACGGGAGCTCGTGCCCGAGGCGAAGTCGCTCGCTTCGA
>DAISHW010000187.1:5412-5652 GCA_036822295.1 Bdellovibrionales bacterium
TGCGGCGTCGCGCGCGACGCCCGCGCCGGTGATTCCGCCGCCAATGATGGCCAGGTCATAGAATTCTTCGGTCATCGCATACAGCGCGCGGGCGCGGGTTTCCGGCGAAAGCGACATTAGAACTTCGCGCTCCTGATCTCGATATGAACGGTTTCATCCCTGCCCGCCGCTTTGGGATATTGCTCGAGCGCGAAGCGCGTCGCCGCGGAGTCCTCGAGCAGCACGCACTGCAAATGTTTG
>DAISHW010000188.1:0-5645 GCA_036822295.1 Bdellovibrionales bacterium
GCTTTGGTACGCCAATATCGAAGTTTTGTGCGGCATCACGCAGTGGATGAGTCCGGCGGTGCGTTTGCACACGCATTACGGCGATTTCGAGGTGCTGACGGCGTACACGCCGGTGCATTCCTATGCGCGAACGCTCACTTATCGCATGGTTACCGACACAAAGGAGTGGAAACGCTTCTTCTCACAGGAACAAGCCCCCGATTTCGCGGGCAAATACGAGCCGGCAGGCTTTGAAATCGATCCCACCAACGAGACCCATCTGAAATCCTTTCAACGTCGGCTCGAGGCCGGCGGCACTCGTTACTACCTGAATGCGACTGAAATCCGCACTCGACCGCTGACCAGCATTTTGACTGTTTACAAACCCAAGTCTCAAGAGCGATAATGACTCCATGACACAATTGCCGAATGTCGCTAAGAAGGTCTATTACCCCTGCAACAAATGCGAAACCGACCGTTACCAAGTGGTGACCGCCCATACGGGCCCGACGTCGGCCAGGCTCGAATGCGAAGTCTGCAAAACGAAAAACACGTTCAAGCTGGAAGAACCGAAACGGCCGCGTGTCGCGCGCGCGACGGTGCCGAAGAAAAAGCCGAGCGGTAAATCCAAGGCCGCGAGCCACGTGGCCAAATGGACCTCGCTTCGCGACGCCAATTCCGCCAAGCCCGAAGGTTACAATATGAAAAAAGAGTTCGAAGTCGGGGCGGCTTTGGAGCACCCGAAATTCGGTCTTGGTTTCGTCGTGAACTCCAATGTGCAAGCGATTCAAGTGATCTTCGAAGACGAAGAGCGCTCGCTGGTGCACAACCGCACTTGAAGTTTCCTTAAGTCATGCGTCTTTTGACCTTCAATCTATGGCACGGCTTGAGTCCCTCGAGTCCGGTGCTGTTTGAAGCGCTGGAGCCCACCGCGCGCCGCCGGTGGCGCGAGGAACTGCAGCTCCAGCTCTTCGAGAAGCTCGATCCCGATATCGGTTTTTTTCAAGAAGTGAATCCCGCGGCGTCCAGGGTCGAGGCGTTTCGTGAGCGCCTGGGCTGGAACGCGGAATACCAGCCCGATCTGGTCGGTTTGAAAGTCTTGGGCGTTGGTATTCCTGCGAATTTGAACTCCGGCTTGGTGACCGCGACCAAAAAAGATTGGCGTCAGACGTGGGTGGATGCGATTTCGCTTTCCAGGCCCGGCATGAATCTGGTGCGCCGCTGGGCGAGCTGGCAGTTGAAAGAGGAGCGCTTCGCCCTGTTCAGCGAAACTTTATTGCCGAAGTGGGGCAAGGTGCTGGCGGTGAACACGCATCTGCATCATGGAATCGAAGCCACCGAAGAATTTCTGGCCGATTTTGAAAAATTACGGGTGGATTTGGAACTTCCCGACGCGATGGTTTCGGAAATGAAAGATCGCATCGTCGCGGGGAACGAGCGCCGCGCGCGCGAACTGTCGGTGCTGCTCGGGCATCTGAAGCGCTTGGAACGTCGTTACGAGGCCGTGATCATGGCCGGCGATTTCAACGCGCGCCCGAACTCCGAAATCTGCAATCGCTTGCGGGAAATGGGTTTCATCGACGCTTGGGCCAAGGCCAACGGCGATTTGCCGGGACACACGTTCGATCGCGAGCGCAATTCGGCCAATCACCTACTGCAGCGCGGGTTTCCATTGAGCTTGGTGATCGAGGACCTGTCGTTCTCGGCCAAGATCCGCGATCAGCTTCTGGCTGCGGCTTGGGACCACGAGATGCGCCCGCGCCGCATCGACTATCTGTGGATCAAAACCCGAAATATCGAGATCCAGGTCAATAAGGCCGAGTTGGTGGGCTTACCGGATCAAGAGGGCATGGCGCCGAGCGATCATTTCGGCGTGTATGCCGAGGTGGAACCGCGATGACCGGTGGAACCGCGATGACCATGCGCCAGACGGTTTACGACAAATTGATCCATGCGTTTACGCCGCTGCACCTGGAGCTCGCCAACGAGAGCCCGATGCATGGTCTGCCCGAAAGCGCCGAGAAGCACTTTCGCATCGTCATGGTGAGCAGCAAATTCGAAGGCCGCTCGCGCCTGGAGCGCCATCGTTTGGTGAACGACGCGCTCGCGGAAGAGCTCAAAACGCATATCCACGCGCTGAGTATTCAAGGTTTCACGCCTGAGGAGTGGGAAAAGCGCGAGCCGAAAACCTTCGCCTCGCCCGCCTGTTTGGGCGGCGGCAAGCGCGAGGGCATTTAGCCCCGTGCTTTAAGACAGCTCACCCAGCTGTTTTTTTAGCAGTTCCATGAGTTTTGAGCGGCGCAGCTGCTCTTCGCGCGACATGGACGTGTCGATCTCGACGGCCAATTCGTCCAATTGCACCTTGAGTTTGCGGCAAAGATCCTGCATGCCCGTCGGAATTTCGCGTTTGTCTTTGTTCACGTCCATTCAAGGATAGGTAGATGAACTCTATTTTGACAAGGGCGAAAGCTCTGGGATACGCATTTCTTTTCCGCATCTCTTTCATAGGAGAAATCGCCCATGGCCAATGAAATCATCTACACGATGAAAGGTGTCGGCAAGGTCTATCCGCCGAACAAGTACGTGCTCAAAAACATCTATCTGTCGTACTTCTACGGCGCGAAGATCGGCGTGCTCGGGCTCAACGGTGCCGGCAAGTCTTCTTTGCTGAAGATCATGGCCGGCGTGGATGATGAATTCGTGGGCGAAGCCTTTCCGGCGCGCGATTTCAAAGTGGGATACCTCGAGCAGGATCCCAAACTCGACGAATCGAAAACCGTGAAAGAGAACGTGATGGAGGGCCTGGGCGAACTGAACGAACTGCTCCAATCCTTTCAAAAAATCTCCGAGCAACTCGGCGATCCCGAACTCGATCCCGACCAGATGGAAAAGCTGATCGAAAAGCAGGGCGCGATCCAAGAGCAGATCGAAGCCCGCGACGGCTGGGAAGTGGATCAGAAGCTCGAAGTCGCCATGGAAGCGCTCCGCTGCCCTCCGGGGGATTCGCCGGTCACCAACCTTTCGGGCGGGGAAAAGCGCCGCGTGGCTTTGGCCCGTCTGCTGCTCTCGAATCCCGATATTTTGCTCCTTGACGAGCCGACCAACCATTTGGATGCCGAGTCGGTGGGCTGGCTCGAAAATTTCCTGCACAAATTCCCGGGCACCGTCATCGCCGTGACCCACGATCGTTACTTCCTCGACAACGTCGCGGGTTGGATTCTGGAGCTCGATCGCGGCGAGGGAATCCCGTGGAAGGGCAACTACAGCTCATGGCTCGAGCAGAAAGAAACCCGACTCGCGCAAGAGGCCAAGGCGGATCAGAAACGCAACCGCACGCTCGAGCGCGAGCTCGAGTGGGTGCGCATGTCCCCCCGCGCGCGCCAGGCCAAAGCCAAGTCGCGCATCAGCGCGTACGAAGCCATGTTGAAAGAACCGACGCCCGAAAAGATGCAAGAGATGCAGATCTACATTCCGCCGGGCCCGCGCCTGGGCGAGGTGGTCATCGAAGCCAAAGACGTATCGAAGGCCTATGGCGACAAGCTGCTTTTCGAGAACCTGAACTTCAGCATTCCGCGCGGCGCGATCGTGGGCATCGTGGGGCCGAACGGGGCGGGCAAGTCGACGCTGTTCCGCTTGATCACGGGGCAAGAGCAACCGGATTCGGGCTCGTTCAAGGTCGGCGAGACCGTGAAGCTCAGTTATTTGGATCAGGCCCGCGCGGGCGTGAACGGCGAGAAGTCGGTTTGGGAAGAGATCTCGGGCGGCGAAGATGTCGTGCGGCTGGGCGCGCGTGAGGTGCCTTCCCGCGCGTATGCGTCGTGGTTCGCGTTTGCCGGCGACTCCCAGCAAAAGCGCGTGAAAGACCTTTCGGGCGGCGAGCGCAACCGTCTATATATGGCGAAGATGCTGAAGGCGGGCGGCAACGTCTTGCTGCTCGATGAACCGACCAATGATTTGGACGTCAACACCATGCGGGCGCTCGAGGAATCGATGCTCGAGTTCGGCGGCTGCGTGCTGGTGATCTCGCATGATCGCTGGTTTTTGGATCGCATCTGCACGCACATCATGGCCTTTGAAGGCGACAGTCATGTTGAGTTTTTCCCAGGCAATTACACCGAGTACGAAGCCGACCTTAAGCGGCGGCTGGGTGTCGAGACGCTTCAGCCGAAGCGGATTCACTACCGCAAGCTGAAGCACTAAGCCGGGCTTTCAATCCCTCTGACAACGTTTGATAGGCTTCCTGGAGCGCGATGAAGCGCTCCGGGCCGCCGCCCGCGACGTCGGGATGAAGCGCTCGCGCCAAGCGGCGATAGGCCTTTTTGACCGCGGTCTGGGTGATTTTTTCCTTGAGTTCAGACGCCCCCAAACGGCGAAGCGCCAACACCGAAGCCTGTTCCACGGCAGAAAGCGCGGTGATTTCCCAAGTTCGTTCGGGCGGGGGTTCGGGCTTTTTGCGAGGGCGCGGAGCCGGATACGAGTGGCGTTTCGGAGCGCTTTTCATAGGGGGCGGCGACCAAGAAAACGAGAAGTTCGACTCGGGATGACGTGAATTTCCCTCTGAGGATGTGGTGTGGAGGGGCGTTTCCTCCTCGAGAATCTCACTCAAGATGTCGCGAAAGCTCTTGGCCGACATGTATTTGTATCGGTTTGATTCGAAATTCCCGAGAGGAAACAAGACCTTTCCCAGACCGAGTGCCAGTCAGGTTCGCGTCCGTTTCGGGCCGTTTTTCAGAGGGAAAAATGGGATTTCTCGAATGAGAAATGGCGGAAAAACGCGTTTTCCCCTCGGGAAAAGTGAATTCACCCGCATTTTTCTTTGGACAAGGGTTTTGTTTTTCGTATCATCGTGGGTGTAGGCCATAACTAATAACTAACCAATCCACTTTGGAGGGGAAACATAATGGCAACGAAAAAAGCGACCAAGAAAGCGACTAAGAAAGCGACTAAGAAAGCCGCTAAAGGTACGACGAAAAAAGCAGCTACCAAAAAAGCTGCGGGCACCACGAAAAAAGCCGCTACCAAAAAATCCGGCGGTGCTAAGCGCAAGCCGAACGCGGCCTTCATGAAGCCGCTGACTCCGAGCTCGGCTCTGGCCGAAATCGTTGGCGCTTCGCCGCTTCCGCGCACCCAAGTCGTTAAAAAACTTTGGGCTTACATCAAAAAGAACGGTCTGCAAGACTCGAAAAACCGTCGCAACATCAACGCGGATGCCAAGCTGAAGTCTGTCTTCGGCAAAAACACCGTTTCGATGTTTGAAATGACCAAACTGGTCAGCAAGCACCTCCGCGGTTAATTCGAACTTTCGAGTTTGAATCGGAAACCCCTGGTGATGAGCCGGGGGTTTTTGTTTTTGAGGGGCGCAATTCTTACAGTCCGGTTGCTTTCACTTCGGGTCAAGCTTGACCCTTGGGGCGATTCGCCGCACAGATCTTTCCCATGCTGAAAGCTTTAGTTCTTTGTCTGATGGTGCCGGCGGCCCGCGCCGAAATCTTGGTTCGCGACATCGGGGTGATCGGCCTGTTTTCCCACGACGTGTTCGCGTGGGATCATAGGGCTGGTAAGAACACCGAGAACGGACGGCTCGATCTGAGCACGATCTTCGATTACAATCAGGACAAAAGTTGGCGCACGGGCGGCAACCCCAAGAACTCTGACAATCCGCCGGT
>DAISHW010000189.1:0-5632 GCA_036822295.1 Bdellovibrionales bacterium
GTACGCATCGGCGTCTCGCATTCCATCTACACCTTGATGCGCGTGGGATCGATGGTCTACGTTTCCTGGGCGACGGGGTATTGACGTGATTTGGCTTTTCCTGATCGGATTCACGTTCGCCGGCGGCAATATCCCGTTTCAATTCCTTCCCGGTCCGACCGCCATCCGCAATGTATGGACCGGCGGCGGCGGAACGAGCGCATGGTCGGACGCCGGCAATTGGGGTCGCGGCGCGGTTCCCGGAAACTCCGAGATCGCGTTCTTCGATGGGAGCTGCCTCAGCAACTGCTCGCCGAACCTCACTGCCGGCACCAGCGTCGGGCAAATCGAGATGGAGCCGGAGTATACGGGCACGATCACGCAGGATTCCGGCTCCACGCTCACCGTGCACGGCGCATGGACCATGCGCGGAGGAACTTTTCAGGGCGGCAACCAAATCCTGACCGTCGGCGGCGTCTTCACGCTGTCCGGCGGTACCTTCAACGCCACCGCGGGCACGTCGAATTTCAACGGATGGATGAGCAACATCCTTGGCGGAGCGTTCAACGGTACCGCCGGCGCGCTGAACTTTCAGGGCCTGAACGTCGCCAACGCGGCGCTAAAGCTCTCTTCGGGTACGACCACCGCGACCCTGAACAGCGGGGGTCTGACCTTCGGCGCCGGCGTGACGTTGAACACGAACGGCGGACTCATGCAGATCCGTCGCATCGTTTCGAACGTCGTCTACGTGACGATGGATCCCTCGCTGAGCTTTCACCGTCTGGATATCCAGACGGCCAACGCCGGCCAGATTTTCATCTACGCCCACGACATTCGGGTCACCGGCGATTTGACCTTACACGGAACGGGCGTCGCGGGTGAACTGAACGGAAAAGACGTTTCCACCGGAGGGGATGTGAGCGTCACCGGTTACGGCCTGCGCGGCAGTTCGCGCCTTATCGTGACCGCGGCCAACCGCTCTGTCGACGCCAGCACCGCGACCGAAGCGAATCTGCCGGGACTTTATCTGGATGGCGCCAGCGCCACCACGACGCTCACGGGCACCCCGATTTTGAACGGTAACCTGGGTTGCGCGGCCACGGGACAGACTTTGAGCGGCGCGGTCATCGCCAAAGGCGATGTGGAGTTGGCTTGCACGATCACGGGAGGCCAGTCGATCACCATGAGGGGGCCAGCCAACGCGCGTTTGGCCGCCTATTCCGGACTCGGCTTTCCGACCGGGACATTCGTGATCGATAAAGCGGGCGCGACGGTGACATTGCACTCGAACTTCACTTTGCACGGAGCCGGACAAGCGCTGAATCTGGATGCGGGAACCCTGAACATGAGCGGGTTGAACCTGACGGTGCCCGGCACGCTCACGATCGCGGCGGGCGCGACCCTTACGCGCGCGAGCGGCACGCTGACTTACGGCGCGCTGGTCAACAACGGGACGCTGAATCCGTAATCACTTGAATGCTTGCTTCGCCCAGTAGCTCGCCTTCGCGCCCAGGATCTCCTCGATGCGCAGGAGCTGATTGTACTTGGCGGTGCGCTCGCCGCGGCACAGGCTACCCGTTTTGATCTGTTCGCAGTCGAAGGCGACGGCCAGGTCCGAGATCGTGACGTCTTCGGTCTCGCCGCTCCGGTGGGACATGACCGTTTTATATTTGTTCTCTTTGGCCATGCGGATCGCCTCGTGAGTTTCGCTGAGCGAACCGATTTGGTTTACTTTGATCAGGATGGCGTTGGCCGCTCCGCGGGCGATGCCGTCTTTCAGGCGTTTCGGATTGGTCACAAACAGATCGTCGCCGACAAGTTGCACTTTGGCCCCGAGCATCTGGGTGATGTGAATCCAACCGTCCCAATCGTCTTCACTGAAGCCGTCTTCGATACTGACCAGCGGAAAGTCTTTCGCCCAGCCGGCGTAAATGTCGGCCAATTGCGCGGCCGATATCTTTTGACCTTCCCACTCGTACCGCCCGTCTTTGAAAAGCTCCGTCGCCGCCACGTCGAGCGCGACCGAAACGTCTTCGCCGGGCTTGTAGCCGGCCTTCTCGATCGCCTTCATCACGAACTCGAGCGCGCTGCGGTTGCTTTTTAAGTTCGGCGCGAAGCCGCCCTCGTCGCCGACCGCGACCGAATGGCCTTCGTCATTCAGGATTTTCTTAAGTGTCTGGAAAATTTCAGCGCCCGCGCGCAGGGCTTCGCGGAACGAACCACCGCACGTGGGCACGATCATGAACTCTTGGATGTCGATGCCGTTGTTGGCGTGCGCGCCGCCGTTGATGATGTTCATCAAGGGCACCGGCAGCCGGACCGCCTGGCTTCCACCCAAAAATTGAAAGAGCTCTTGTTTGTGCGTGAGCGCGCCGGCTTTGGCGGTCGCGAGCGAAACGCCCAGGATCGCGTTCGCGCCGAGTTTCGATTTATTGTCGGTGCCGTCCAGTTGCAGCAGCGTCCGGTCGACTTTGCGCAAATCGCCGACGTCCATGCCGATGACGGCGGGCGCGGCGATCTCTTTCACGTTGTTCAGCGCTTTCATCACGCCCTTGCCCAGATAGCGGTTCGGGTCCTTGTCGCGCAGCTCGAGCGCTTCGTGCGCGCCCGTCGAAGCGCCGCTGGGGACCGCGGCGCGGCCTTTGACGCCCTGATCGGTTTCGACTTCGACTTCGAGTGTGGGATTGCCGCGGGAATCCAGAATTTCACGAGCGCGCACGGATTGAATTTTGGCCACGACAAACCCCTTTGGTGATAGATGCCCTAGTTCTTAACGGGGTGATTTCGGGCGGGCAAGCGCTTACGCGTGGTTTTCCAGATCGAGCGTGCGCTGTTCGGATTTGCCGCGCTTGGCGGGACGCAGGCGCTGATTCAATTCGCGTTCAAAATGCGTGAGCAGATCGGCGGTCTCTTGCGCGACCTGCGACGACTGAGTCTTCACGTAATCCCAGTCCACCCGACGCATGGCCTCTTGCACCTGGCGATCCAGGCGGTCTTGGCCTATGAGCAACGTGATCAACTGCTGCGAGCGAACCAAGTAATCGCTCATGCGCATCATGTGACCGCGCGCGCGCACGAGCTGCGTGCGCAAACCTTGTACGAACTCGGTGTCGGTCGCTGGAATCGGTTGCGCCTTGGCGGTTTCGCCCTGACTCAACTGCCCGCGCAGATCTTCGATCTGGCGCTGCGATTCCTCGAGCGCCTGCATCAGGTTCTGCACGAGTTCCGGTTTGTAGTTCGGCGAAAGATCTTCCTCTTTGAGCAGGTCATTTTGCGATTCGCTCCAGCTGATTTCGATGCGCGTCTGTTGCCAGCGCACTTGCGCGGGCAAACGGCCCAGGTAACAAGGCAAAACTTCGAGCGCGCTGCGCAGAAATTCGGTCACGCCCGGGAATTCTTGATTCGAAATCGGCAAGTCGAACGAAATCGATTCGTTTTCACGCTCCAGATTCCCGACGGGCGGCGCCGGCGAAACGAAGTAGCTCAAGAATCGATGCGGCTGCAGGAAAAGATCCTGCGGCTTTTGCATCATCTTGATCACGCTATCCAGGACGCCCCACGCGCGCAGCGTATGGCATTGATGTCCGACCAGCGTCGGCAGCGATTCATGGAAAGTGGCGCCGAATTCACGATCGACCGCGGCCAAGAACTTTTCAACATCTTGCGCGGGGATCCAACACGAAGGCTCACGCAGGAATTCGGTGGGCAAATCCGTGAGTTCATAGATTTTTTCAGAATCTACGCCGTGTTTATCCAGAAACACGAGAATGGCGTTTGTAATTTTGCCACTGAACAGCATATTTCATATGTAACCGAACCTAGACTTTGGTGCAAAACCAGTTGAGATCGCCACGCGTCATAATTCGATTTCTCTTTTATGACGCTTCGCGCATACGTTTATGCAGCGTCTGAAGACTTGCTGAACTTGGCGCGAGGGAAAGGGATCTGATTGTCCTCGATCTCTTCCATGAAGGTCGGAATATGGCCGGTCGGTAGAATTTCGCCTTTAAGTTTGCCGTCGGGCTGCTTCACCAGACGCGGAATCGTGTAGATCGCGCGCACATCGTACGAACCGTCTTTGTCGAAGCCCAGCACTTCAGAGATGCTGCCCAAGCGACGCGAGCCGTCCGCGTAGCGCGAGATTTGCACGACGATATCGATGGCGCTCGAAATTTGGTGGCGCAAAGCCTTTTCACTGAGCTGCCCGTCCCCGCCTTGAGCAAGCGCCTCGAGACGCACGAGCGCGTCTTCGGCCGAATTCGCGTGGATCGTGCCCATGCACCCTTTGTGGCCCGTGTTCATCGCTTGAACAAGTTCGAGCGCTTCGGAACCGCGCACCTCGCCGACGATGATGCGGTCCGGGCGCAACCGCAGACTGCTCTTGAGCAGATCGCGGATGCTGACCTCGCCGATGCCCTGCTCGTCGGCATGTTGCGTTTCGAAGAACACGACGTGTTCGTATTCGACTTTGAGTTCGGAAGAGTCTTCGATCACGATCACGCGTTGGCCTTTGGGAATGCGGTTCGAAAGCACCGACAGGAGCGTCGTCTTACCGGAGCCCGTCCCCCCGCTGACCAGCACATTTTTGCCGAGCTTCATGCAGATGTCGAGGAACTGGGCCGCGTCGGCGGTCATCGCGCCGAGGGCGATGTAATCTTTGAACGTGAATTGCGTGGTCGCGAATTTACGGATGGCGACCGTCGTGCCCTTGCGCGAGCACGGGGGAATGACGGCGGCCACGCGGAAGCCGTTCGGCAGCCGCGCGTCGAGCCGGGGTTCCTCGTCGTTGATCCGGCGGCCCACGCTCTGCGCGATGTTGTTCACCGCCGAGCGCAGGGCGTCCTCGTCGCGGAACTTCACGCCTTCGGCCTTTTGGATTTTGCCGCGCACCTCGACCCAGACTTCGTCATGCTTGTTGATCATGACTTCGGTCACTTTTTCGTCTTCGAGCAGATGCCACACCGGCGCCAAGAAGTTCTTGAGCGAATTGACGAAGAGCCTGGGTTTGTCTTGGGCCTGCTGGGGCTGCGACATCGACGCCTTTCTTACTCGGAGGCCGGCATGCGGGTTTCGGGGCCGCCCGCCGGGAAAACCACGAGTTTGCCTTGCGCCGAGGTCTCGGGGCTCACGAATTTGTACACGCCTTCTTTTTGCGGGCGAATCGTGAACGTCTTGATCTTGCCGTAAAAAGTGGCGTGGTGTTCCGAGAACGAGTCGAGCACGAAGCTCACGTTCTTCTCTTTCTCGTTCACGTTCACGACGTGGATTTGGTAATTCAAACCCTTTTTCACGCGAATCGAGTTCGGCACGAAGCCTTTGTCGGTGTTGAGCACGACGATCTCTTGCGCGATGTCGCCGGCTTGAAAGAGCGATTCAAAGAAGGTGGGCGGCGCCGCTTGCACGGGTTGATCGGTGCTGGCCGGTTCGCGCAAGTCTTGCGCGCGCGTGGCCGTCTGACGACGCGAAAAATCGACGCTCCAATCGGCGAACGCATTGCCCGCGATCAGCGCGAAAACGGTAAGACTAATGCAGAGTTTCGCGCGAGTGATAGTCGGCGTATTCACGAGCAACCTCCATTGCGAGATAGCTGAGCGTTTGCTGATCGAATTTCTTCAAATGATCCATGAGCGACGTGACGTCGTCTTGGTATTCG
>DAISHW010000190.1:0-2755 GCA_036822295.1 Bdellovibrionales bacterium
GATTCCACTGCGTGGCCAAAGCGTGAGGAATCCAGACAGGCATGAAGTTCTTACACGGAAAGGATCAAGGAATTAGAGAATCAAATAGCAGCGACTTTGAGGGCGAGGATGGTCACGGATTTTATCGCTAATCAACTCGGCGCAGTTGCGCCGGAAAGGATTTGAGTGAGTTCAAATAAACAAATGAAGTCGTCGGGGATTTCTGACGCCGACAACGAAATGGCCGGACGGCTTTTACTGATGGGCGTGGTGGGTGTCATCGCGCTCGTAGTGCTCGCCGTCTCGCCGGTTTTGCTCGGTGGATTTTTGATCGGACTGATTTGGTATGGGGCTTACATGGAGGATGGTGAGCCGAATGGAGAAAAACTTTTTTGGCCGATAGTAACGACGCTCGCGCTGTTCGTTTACGGCCTGGGCATCATGCCGCCGTGGGAAAGATTTTTTCAAGGTGTGCTGTTCACGGACTTTCACGCATGGACCGGAAAGCAGATCACGGCGGTACTCGTGATGGTCAACGAGTGGATGCCGAGAGGGCATCAGATCCATTCGGTCGCGCTCAGGACCGTGCGGTTCTACGGCTGGAGCGTTTTTCTGATGGCGGTGGCGACGCTGGTTTGGCTGCACTTCAAGGGCGCCGGGCGCGGCGTATTTATCTACCATAGCGCGCGGGCGATTTTTGCGCCAGTGCGACTGGCGGCGAGCCGCTGGCAATGGCTTGCGGTTTTGGTAATCGGGATCGGTGCCCTAAGCCTCATGGTAACGCTTCCGGCATGGTTCAAGATCGGTGTTGGTATCACGCTTGGGCTGATGATGCTCTACCATGTGATGGCGGTCGGGATTACATTTGGTGGCGCGGATCAGGCGGCGGCAAATACGGAACGGCGGCCGCAAAATGAGCCGGTGTTGATCGGCTCCGAGAAAGGAAAGCCCAACAAGCGGATTCAACTCACCGACGATCAGCTCAATCACCATGTGCATATCGTCGGTGCAAGCGGCTTTGGGAAAAGTGTTTTGCTCTCGCACGTCATCAAGAATCGGATTCATTCTGGCGGCGGTGTTTTGTTCGTCGATCTTAAAGCAGATTTTGAAACGATCCGCCAGGTGGTATCAACGGTCAAGGGCGCGGGTCGAGAAAATGATTTAAGGATTTTTTCTTGCGGGAATCCCGAAATCTCTCACCCATACAATGCGATTAAATGCGGCACCGCGAATCAACTCAGGGATCGCATCATGGGCGCGCTCAACTGGAGCGAGGAATTTTATAAGCATGAGGCCGCGAGTTACTTGCTGAAGATTTTGCGGGGGCTGACACTCCTGCGGGATCGGTTGGGAAAGCCGTTTGATCTTGGAACGATTTTGAACTGTATCACAGACCAAAACCAAATCACACGGGTCATTGACGATCTTCCGGAGACGGAAACGCAAGTGCGCGAAGAACTTGAGGGCCTTCACCGCCACTTAGCGAAGCCCGAAAACCTGAAGGCGCTGCAAGGTTTGAAATCACAACTGGAATCGCTGCTACTTTCCGACTTCGGGCATCTGCTCCGAGCGCATGACGGCGGCATTGATTTATTCGAGGCCATTCAGCAGCAGAAAATCGTTTACCTGCTTCTCGATTCAAGAACCTACGGCGAATCAAGCCGCGCTCTCGGCAAGATCATTCTTCAGGATTTAAAAGCGGCGTCGGCCAGAGTGGACAACGAAATCCCCAGAGCGGAACGAAAGCCGTTCGCGGTGATCGTTGACGAGTTCGCGGATATGGCGACGGAGGACTTTGTAGGGTTCTTGGATCGCGCACGCAGCTCCAAGATCGGCGTCGTGGTGGCGCACCAGGAAATCGCGGATCTTTCGCGCATAAGTCCAGAGTTCGCTCGGCGGTTGATGAATTCAACCTCAACGCTGTTCGCATTTCTGCAGAAATTGCCGGACTCATCGGAGTTGATCGCGGGTGTCGCGGGAACGAGAAAAACCCGCGAGGTGACGGAGCAAGCTGAGACGGATTGGCTTTTCGGCGAGCGAAAAACTGGCATGAAGTCGATCAAGGAGGTGGACGAGTTCGTGATACATCCGAACGTCATCAGATCTCTGAACGTCGGCGAATGCGTCATGGTGCAAAAGTATCCGAGCTCAAAATCGGCGGTGGTGCGAGTGAAACAGGAGGCAGTGGACGACTATCTAACATATGAGGAGGTGCAAGATACGTTACAAGCGATGAGGGGGCGATACACTTTGCGGGACGAATCGAAAATGGTGACACGAAGGCCCGCGCCACTGAGGGGCGCGGAAATTCAAGAGCCATCAAGTTATTGGCAAAACGGGATTTAACCAACAAACAAAGGAAGTAATATGCAAGTGATTGAATCATTGCACGAATTTTTTAAACCACGCCGTCAAATTGAAAAACCAAAAGTGATCGTGATCGAGGTTCCGCCGCTCATGCGAAAGGGCGAATATGCGGACGTGATTGCCATTCGGCACCCGCTCGAATCGTTCACGAAATTTACCAATGTCCCTTGGGTCATGGGCGACAATATGGACGAAGCGATGGGGTACGGATGGGGCTATAGCGGCTGCGGTCCTACGGACTTCGCGCTCAATATCCTTTTGCACTTCACGGATCACGACGAAGCCGTAGCGCGAGCGTACGCCATCGACTTCCGCGAGAAGTATCTTCGCACCATGCCTAGAGACGGCGGCAGGATCAAGAAAGAGGACGTTTCTCATTTCATTGAGTGCATGAAGGTGACGAGGCCGG
>DAISHW010000190.1:2855-5616 GCA_036822295.1 Bdellovibrionales bacterium
CCACGCCAGCAGGTGACAGTTTATCCCTCGGTTTGAGTACAAACCGAGGGACCATTCTTAGGAACCATTGAGCCAAAAGTGAATGGCAAGGCGTAACAGAGCGACTGCCAGGGTGATTACCCATGCCCGTCTGACGCCAAGTTTAGCCTTCCAATCCTTAACAGATAAGCGCACGGAAAATTCAAGCGTAAGCATTTCGAAATCGGGCGTTTTCATTGGACAAGCCCTCCTTTCACCCACGGGTAAGGAGGCGAAGACCAATGACAACGCCCATTCACTGCCACCGCTTGAACTGTGCGCGTTCAATCGTAAAAGGGGGTAACTATTGACGGATGATTTGGACAAAGACGCTAGGGCCAGTTTAACCGCGCGCCCAGCGAATGTGACAATGACCTGCCGGAAAGCCGATCATGTTCTTTTAACTGAGCGCGATCTGGACATGATGACAGCACTCCATGACCATGTGGTTTTGAGTTTCAGGCAGATCCACGAAAAATTCTTTCCCGCGCGCACGATTGCAACCGCCATGAATCGGCTAAAGCGAATCGAGAGCCAAGGCTGGGTCGAGCGTCTGCGGATTCCAAGATTGCGCATCGAGGGGCGTAGAAATGCGACGGGCGTCATCTTTCAGTTGTCACATCGGGGTCGCACGATGCTCGCACGGACGCGGCCAGGAGTGAACATTTTCGAAAAATGCCCGGTACTCAATCCACACCAGCTTGACCACGATTTGCTGATTGCGGACATCGCGGAACACTTTAAAAGGCGATTCCCCGGCTATCAGTGGACCAACGGGCGGTATCTGTCGGACCAAAATGGTTTCAAGAAAATCCCCGACGCCGTTCTACAAAGGACCGCGCAGGATCGTGCGATTGCCATTGAGCTGGAACTGACTGGCAAAAGTGCGCGGCGCTACAGGGACATTGTTGCAGCTTTAAGAACCAGCCCGCGCATTGAAAAAGTGATTTACGTCACCGCTAGCCACGCGATCGGGCGCAAGATCATGTCGGCAATTGAGGGTTATCAAGTTCCATTTGGGCACAGATTCCGCTCGGATTTTTTCGAGTTCGTGCGTTTAACAGAGTGCCTAAAGGACATCGCGCCAGCACGTTAAGGCAATTCGCCGAGGCGCAAAGGCGGCACCGGATTCGACGGCAAACCATTCGAGAGTCAAAACAAAGGTCAAACAAAAGGTCCATGCGCGGTTTTGACTTTTTATTGGCCCCGTGAATCCGTGCAAGTGGCGAAGATCACGGCGGGGTCTGCCTGTTTTACCCTTCGTCCCTTCCGTCTGGCCGCTTGCTGACCACCCCCACTCTACGATTGAAGGTGGTCAGCAAGCTAGACTACAGGGACTACGGATAAAACAGGCAGAGAAGAAGGTAAGGAGGGGGATAAGAATAAATAAAAATATCAATACAGGGAGGGGAACAAATCTAAAACCAAAATCGGGGAGGAAGCCAAACATACACACAAACCAAACAGCCAGACCCGACGAGAAGCGATGAGTGAAGGCATTCAATTCTCAAGAAGGGAGGGCACTCACGTGGAACGAAATGTCATTGAACTATTGACGATTGATGAGGCGTCGGAACTTTTGAAATTGAAAAAATCGAGGCTTAGAAAAGCGATCTTTCGGCGCGAGGTCAAGTTCGTGAAACTTGGCGCGCTGATCCGTTTTAGACGAGCGCATCTAATCGAGTGGATCGAGAAAGGCACAATGGAGTCGGTGACCGCGTAAAGATCAGGCTCGTTCTGTAAACGCGGACCCACTTTTACTTTTCACGTCCCCATGGTAAGAATGCCTGTCCTAAAAGTTCTTTGAAAATTGAATAGAATTCGAGAAAGCAGGAGGCATTTTTCCATGGGGTCTTCCTAACCTCTCCCGTCCTGGGAGAAAAGGAGACCATAATGGAAAAAATCAAACGCAAAGACGGCGTCAAATATAGAGAGCGAATCTATATTGGCGGCCAGGAATTCAAGAGTCCTTGCTTTGAAAAGAAATCGGACGCCATAGCGTGGAAGTCCGTTAAACTCGCTGAGCGACGGGTGTTTGATTCGACCGGCGTCATGCCGGTGATGAAACCGACACTCCATGAAATGCGATTTAAGGATTTTGCAAAGTGGTGGCTCACCCATCGCGTGGCGCCGCGGTCATCGGTCAGAACCGTAGAACGCTACGAAATGAATCTTAGGACTCACATCTATGGATTCATCGGCGACCTTTACCTTTCGCAAGTCACCCGTGAACACGCGGATCAGCTTGTGGCTAAACTCAGGGAATCGAACCACAACCCCGTCGGGACCAACTTGGTCCTTGGGGTTTTGAAACAGATCATGAGCGAGGCCTTCAAGCAGGAAAAGATCCTCAAGTATCCGTTCGCGGATTATGGGAAGGTCAAAGAGCCGAAGCGCGCAGATCATTTTATGTCCGCCGAGGAGATTGAAAAATTTCTGGAAGCGAACAGAAACGATCCGCACTATTGGTTGTTTGTCACGGCGATGAATACGGGCATGAGGCGCGGAGAGCTTGCGGGTCTTTTATGGGATCGAGTGGACTTCGATAAGGGGTTCATCCATATCACGCGCTTGCGTGACCGGAATGGACTCGCGGATCGAACCAAAACGCGCAACTCGCAAAGACGAATCCCCATGAGCGATGTCGTAAGACAAGCACTCACGGAGATTAAGAGCCGCAACTGGCACCCGGAATATGTGTTTTGCACTTCTTACGGGAAACCGTTCGATGAGGGACACATTT
>DAISHW010000191.1:0-5615 GCA_036822295.1 Bdellovibrionales bacterium
CCTTGCCACAGGAAATGACATCCGCCACGGTCACTCTATCTCCGTCAATTCATAACCTAAGGCCGGATATGGAAGCGCCCAAGCGCGTACTCGTCGTCGAGGACGAATCCGAAATCCGCCAACTCGTCGTACTGCATTTGAAACGCGAAGGCTTCCAGGTCGAGGAACTCGCCGACGGCGAACAGGCCCGCCAGGCCCTTATGCAACGCGAATTCGATTTGATCATCTTGGACTGGATGTTGCCCTCCTTGAGCGGTTTGGAGCTCACGCGCTGGCTGCGCAAGCAATCGACGCCGACCCGCGCGCCGATTCTGTTTGTGACCGCCAAGGTTGAGCCGGAGCACGTGGCCACGGGTCTTGACGCGGGCGCGGACGATTACATCGCCAAGCCTTTCGACACCTTGGTGCTGATGGCGCGTGTGAACGCGTTGTTGCGTCGCCAGGATTGGTTGCGCTCCCAGGCCAATCGCGAGTCCGGCGGCGCGCCCGTGAATCGCCTGGTGCTGGGTGAATTGAGCTTGGACACCAACACTTACGAGGTGCGCTTGGCGGGCCAGCCGTTGGATTTGACCCGCTCGGAGTTCCGCTTGATGGAATCGCTGATGCTGAATCAGGGCAAAGTGCTTTCGCGCGAAGCCATTATCGAAGAGATTCAAGGCGAGGGCGTGAACGTCGTCGGTCGCACGGTCGACACGCATGTCTTCGGATTGCGCAAGAAGCTCGGCGAGTACGCCGACATGATCGAAACGATTCGCGGCGTGGGTTACCGGGTCCGTTATTTGACCAAATGAAGATTTATTTTCCCTGGCGCCTGTTCCGCTGGATTTTGAGACAACAGATCGTGATTTCGGGCGTGGCGTTCGCCGTGATCGCGGCGGCGTTGATTTTTCAGCTCGAGCGCGCCGGGCACGAGCGCGAGATGTTGCGCGCGATGCGCGGGCAAACGTTGTTGGCCTTGGGACTCGCGTTCGTCGCGCTGACTCTGGTGGCCTTGTTCGTCGCGCGGCGCTTGGTGATTCCGCTGGGACGGCTGATCGAGAAAACGCGTCGTCTGCGTGACGGGCCTTTCGAACCTCAGGAGTTCGATCCGGAAGCCCTGACTTTCGACGAGCCGGGGGAGTGGAACGACCTTGAGCGCGCGGTGAACAAACTCGGCCGCGATTTGCAGAAAAAAACGATTCGTTTGTCGCGCGAGAAAACGGAACTGCGGGCGATCATGTCGGCGGTGAGCGAAGCGGTGCTGGCCGTTTCGAAAGAACGCCGCGTGTTGTTCTTCAATTCGCAGTTCGCCTATTTGTTCAATCCGGTGAATGCGACCGTCGGCGACGTCCGCATCAGCGAGGTTTTGCGCGTCCCGGACGTGATCGACGTTTACGATGCCGTGTTGAAGACGGGTGAGCCGCAGCGCCGCGAAGTCCAGGTGTCGGTGGCGAACGAGCGGTTGGCGCGCATTTTTCAATTGTCGGTCGCGCCGTTGCGCAAGAAACACAATCAAGAGCTATATGGCGTCGTCGGTATTTTCCACGACATCACGGAGCTGAAGCAGGCCGAGCGCATCCGGATCGAGTTTGTCGGCAACGTCTCGCACGAGATGCGCACGCCGCTGACGGCGATCAACGGTTACTTGCAGACGGTGTGCGGCGACTTGAAGAAGGGACGTACCGAAGAGGCGCAGGAGTTCTTGGGAATCGTCACCGGCAACGTCACCCGCCTGAAGAATTTGGTGGATGATCTTTTGGATCTGTCCGCGTTGGAATCGGGTAAGGAATTGCGTTTCGAGAGCGTGCACCCGCAAGATGTGACCGAAGCGGTATTAAGTCAGGTTCCGGCCAAGGGCCACCGGATCAAACTGCATTACGGCTTCGAGGAAATGACCGGCGACGCAAAGCGCTTGGAGCAGGTCTTGCGCAATCTCATGGAGAACGCCGTTCGCTACGTTCCCGAAGGCCGGGAAATCGAAATCCGCTGGGACTTGGCGCCGAACGGCATGCGTGAGTTGCGCGTCAAGGACAACGGCCCGGGCATCGCGGCGGAGCACCAGTCGCGTCTGTTCGAGCGCTTTTACCGCGTCGACGAGGACCGCTCGCGCGACAAGGGAGGCACGGGAATTGGCCTGGCATTGGTCAAGCACATCGTCCAGCGTCACGGCGGCCAAGTTTACGTGAAGTCCCAGCTCGGTAAGGGCAGCGAATTCATCTGCGAGTTCCCGGCGCCGTAATTGACGCACCGGTTATCCAAAAATCTACCGCGAACGTTTTATCTTCTCGAGCATCTTTCGGATCTTAGGTTGGCATGTGCCGCCGCAAGGGCCGCAGCCGGCGGTGGTGGCGTCGAAGATTTTGCCCAGGGTGTCGCAGCCGCGGGCGATGGCTGCCTCGATCGTGGCTTGCGAGACGCCGTTGCACAGGCAGACGAGTTTTTTATTTTTGTCGCGAGGGCTCGTCATGCGCGTCGTCCAGACGGGTCAGCAGCATTTGCACGATCTTGCCTTTGATATCGTGGTAATCGCCGCGGATGTAGGCGCCGGCCGCGAACATATGACCGCCGCCCTGGAAGGCCTCGGCGACCCCGAGCACTTCCATATGGCCTTTGCTGCGCAGCGAGAGTTTGTATTCGTTCGGCGCGTCTTCGCGGAACAATGCGGCCGCGCGCAGCGAATTCACGTGCATCAGCATGTCGATGACATCGCGCGAATCATCCATGTCCAAACCGTGCTCTTTTAAGACCGCGTCGCTTAAGCGCAGCACCGCGACCTGACCGTTGCCGAAGTACTCGATTTGTCCGAGCACCTTGGAAAGGAATTTCACTTTCTCTATCGTATGGGTCGAAAACAGGTGGCGGTGAATCTCTTCGGCGTTGTTGATGAAGGTCAGCAGTTCCGCCGCGATCAAATGCGAATTGACCGAGTTCTTCACGAACTTGAAGACCTGCGTGTCGAACGCGATGCTCGTGTACAGCGCCTGCGCCATGCGCTCGTCCATGCGAAGGCCCAAGCCTTTGATGATGAAGTACGAGATCTCGCCGGTTGAGGCCGCGCGCGTTTCGATGAATGAGCCGGGCGTGGGTTCAGGGCCTTGATTCAAAACCGGGTGATGATCGACGAACAGAATCTCGCGACAGAGCGGCTGCAAGGCCGTGAACAGCGGGTCGACCAGACGGCGGTCGTTGGTGTCGAACACCAGCGTCAGATCGGTCGGCATGAGCGGCGTGTGCGAAGCTTCAAAAACCTCGAGATGCTTTTCCGGCTCCAGAAAGAAATATTTCCTGGGGCAAGCGTCGACCAGCATGACGCGCACCTGTTTCCCGGACTTCCTTAGCCCATGATACAGCGCAAGAAGAGCGCCCAAACCATCGCCATCACACTGCTTATGCGTCGTGAGCAGAACGCTATGAGCGGCCTGGATGCGGCGAACGAGAGAATCGACATTGATGGCGGAAAGACTGGGAGTTGCCATGGGTTATACGCATTGTACCGAGCCTAGTGCGGGTTGGCTTGTGGTAAATTCTTTGTTTGACTGCGTCAAAGATTTCACTATGATTCTAGCCTTCGTTTTTCAGGGAGAAGAACATGTCCGACAGACAACCGATGACCCTCGCCGGTAAAGCCAAACTCGAGAACGAGCTTAAACATCTGATCCATACCGAGCGACCGAATGTCATCAAAGCCATCGAAGAGGCCCGCGGTCACGGCGACATCAGTGAAAACGCCGACTACGACGCGGCCAAAGACCGCCAAGCCATGATCGAAGGCCGTATCGCCGACATTCAAGGCAAGCTCGCCAACGCCGAGGTGGTCGATACCGCTCAACTTCAGTCGAGTAACATCATTTTCGGCGCGACGGTGGAGTTGCACGACCTGGAGCTTGAAGAGAAAGTGAAATACCAAATCGTCGGAGAGGACGAGTCCGACGTGAAACAGGGCAAGATCTCGGTCTTCTCGCCGATCGCCCGCAGTTTGATCGGCAAAAAGAAAGGCGACATCATCGAATTCAAAAGCCCCAAGGGCGAAAAAGAATTTGAGGTATTGAACTTCTATTTCAAGTAAACTCATCTCTCGATGCGCATACTTCGGGGCAAATCCAATCTGGAAGTTTCTTACCGTGGGTTTGCCTGGTTCGTGGTCGGTGTGGTGCTGGCCACGTTTCTGGGGGGCGCGGTCCGCACGGTTTTAAGCAGCGACCGCGTTCACCAAAGAATCGTCACCGAACTCAAAAGTCGATTTCCAAAACAAGAATTTCAAATCGGTCGTACCGAGGTTTTGCTGGCTCAAGGACTGTGGCCCGGACTGGGCTTGCGCCTTCGCGACGTGCGTTTTCGCCAAGAGACCTGCGATAAACTGAGCTTCGACTTGGTTGTTCCGCAGGTCGACTTGCCGGTCGACATGCTTTCGCTGCGCAAGGGGCGTTTGCGTTTGGGGCGCGTCGAGCTGACGGGCGGCCGCCTGCACTTCGATTATAAACCGTGCCCCCAGGCGCCGCCGACAACCGCGACCGCAACCGCGCCGGAACCGGTGCCGGGGCCGAGCGATCCCGCGACTCCGCGCAAACCGTGGCTTGCCGCCGAGACGCTCGACTGGCGCAAAGCCGGTCAGAGCGCCGACGCCTTGGAGCTTCGTGATTTCACCGTCACCTTTGAGCCGCAAGAGACTTGGAAGCTTTTGGTTCGTCGCATGAGCTTGGATTTGGATGACGAGCTCAGCGCGCAAGGCGTCCTGGAAGTGCAAAAGAGTCTGCCGTTTGGAACTTTGAGCCATCTGGTGGAAGTCGATGCGCACGGCGCGGATCAGATTCTGCAATGGGGCGTGCGTGCCGATTACAAAGAAGGCGGCGTACAGCTGCGCGGCAGCGCCGATCTGCATAGCGGCGCCGGCGTCATGCAAGTCACCGTTCGTCAACTGCCGCTCAAAGACCTGATGAGCGAGTTGCATCAGATCGGCGTGGTTGACCGCGAAATGGCGCTCAAAACCACGTGGCTGAGTTGCGGGTTGAAGTGGGAGGGGCAGATCCATCGCCCCAAAGACATGCCGATCAGCGTGCGCACCTGCCGTATCGAGGGCGGATATGGTCGCGCGGATCTGGACGCCGCCGATTTCTGGCCCGGGCAAACGGAATGGCTCAAAGTGCCGGCCCGCCTGAAGGGCGAGCGTCTTCAAGTGCAGCCCGTGCTGGAAGCTTTGGGACGCAAGGTCTTACCCGCGGTCATGCCGAAACTTGGCGTTTGGACCGGAGAGATTTCGTACGGCGGTTTAAACGCGTGGAGTCTGGACGGCGAGCTCGAGGGGGCAGAGGTCACCTTTTCGAATCGCAGTATTCGCGGCAAACAGGTCCTTGAGAAAATGCACACGGTTTTGAGCCGCGCCGGCGAGCGCATCGAAGGCAAAGTCGATGCGCTGGTGCTTCAAGGCGGCGAGTTCCAAGGCAATATCGGTTTCGCGCTGACCGAGGATTGGCGTAACGGAAACTTCGCTGTCGAGATCCATAAGCTGCGCGTGCATCCCTCGATTCAAAATCTTTTGGTGGGCGGCACGATCGGCAACGTTCAAGTCGACGGTCGCGGCAGCCTGATGCAAGGCGAGCTCAGTCAGTGGAACGGTCGTATCGCGCTTGAAAATGTGA
>DAISHW010000192.1:0-5609 GCA_036822295.1 Bdellovibrionales bacterium
TCGGCGGCGATCAGTTGCAACACTTCCGTCCCGACGGCATCTTGCTGCATCCGGGGCCGGTCATTCGGGGCATCGAATTCTCGGCGTTCGTTCTCAATGACAAACGCTGCAAAGTGATTGAACAGGTGACCAACGGGGTGTTTGTCCGGGCTTCGTTGATGTCGATCATGCTCGGCCTTGAGGTTCAAAACGCGTGAAAACTGAAAAAGGTTTTCTGGTGCTGGAGTCCGGGGAGATCTACCCGGGGCTATGGCAGGGTGGCGAGCGCGTCCGGGACCGCGCGGGCGAAGTCGTGTTCAACACCAGTCACTCGGGCTACGAAGAGATGGCCACCGACCCCAGTTACTTCGGTCAGATCTTGGTGCTGACCGCGCCTCAACAAGGCAATTACGGCGAGAATGACGAGTGCTGGGAATCCGAGCGCATCTGGATCGAAGGCTTCGTCTGCGTCGAGATGCAGAACTCATGGCGTGACAAATCGTGGCGCGAAAAACTCTGTAAAGCGGGCGTACCGATCATGACCGACGTCGACACGCGCCGCTTGGTCCTGCACCTGCGCGAACGCGGCACCATTTGGGGGGCCTTGGTGCGCGGCACTTCGATCGACGAGACGCGCGAAAAAGCCAAAGCGCTGATCGCCGAGAAAAAGAAAATCGATCTCGACTGGGTCCATCTGGTCTCGCGCAAAGAAGAACAAACCCTCAAAGGCGACAATCCGCGCGGGCCCAAGATCGCGGTGCTCGATTTAGGCTGTAAAACCAATTCGTTGCGCGAACTCAAACGCCGTTGCTCCGAAGTCAGGATATTTCCCTCGCGCACCGGAGCCGCCCGCATCCGCGAATACAATCCCGACGGGATTTTGCTCTCGAACGGTCCCGGGGATCCGGGCGACGTGAAGGAAACGCCGAACACCGTTCGCGATTTGCTGGGTTGGAAATTCATTTTCGGAATCTGCATGGGACACCAAGTCTTGGGGCGCGCTCTGGGGGGTGAGACGTATAAACTCAAATTCGGCCACCGCGGTTCGAATCACCCCATTAAAGATTCACTTTTAAATAAAATTTATATGAGCAGTCAAAATCACGGTTACGCCGTGAAGCTCGAGACTCTGCCGAAATCGGTGCAAGTCACGCACGTCAATTTGAACGACAACACCGTGGCGGGGATTTACGATCCGTCACGTAAGGCCATGAGCGTGCAGTTTCACCCGGAAAGTCATCCCGGTCCCCACGAGGCTTCGGAACTTTTTGATTTCTTCATAAGGCAGACGCAATGAACTACGAACCTTATATCGATAAGCTTATGCAGCACTTCACCGGTCAGAAGTTCATGCCCGAGGTCGAAGCCGCCAAGGAAGATTTTTTCGAGCGCGCCGGAACCTTCGATGAAGCTTCGCTCGACTTCGAGCTGAAAATGGCGCAGTTCACCGACTGGTACTTGTTCACGCGCAAGATGGAGCAGTCGGGCCAGGCGGGGATCGAGATGGTGCTCGATGACGCCAGCTACAACTTGATCGATGACGAACGTCCCCTCTATCTGAACTTGCGCAATTCGCGTCACAGCCTGTTCGAGTTCATCAAGCTCAAGGGCGACGACGTTTACATCAAAGATCTTTTCACGGGTTTCAAGTACGTGATCCGGCAATCGCGACTGACTCAAGGCTTCAATCGCGATGAATACTTCGAAGCGCGGCTGATCCCGCATGACGGCAGCTTCGTGTTTTCGAACTCGTTCTGCTTTCATCCGGCCGTGGTGTCGAAGTTCGTGCTCAAGGAAGTGAAGCGCGTGAACAAACTGCCCGAGGAAGAGCAGGCCCAGGCGCGCGAGGAATTGATCGCGCGCCTGTTCAAGATGAAACACAAACACGGGCAGTACAAGCATCTCGATATTCACGAGATCTACTCCAACGAATCGAAACTGAGACTTTAGTGGCGCGCAAACCCGATCTGAAAAAAGTGGTGATCCTGGGCAGCGGTCCGATCGTGATCGGCCAGGCCTGCGAGTTCGATTACTCCGGCACCCAGGCGTGCAAGGCCTTGATGAAAGAGGGGCTCGAGGTCGTGCTGATCAACTCGAATCCCGCCACCATCATGACCGATCCCGAGATCGCCACCAAGGTTTACATCGAGCCGCTCAAGCTCAATTACGTCGAGCGCATTTTAGAGAAAGAACGTCCCGACGCCGTCATTCCGACTCTGGGCGGGCAAACCGCGTTGAATCTCGCGCTCGAACTCGAAGAGGCGGGCGTGCTCAAGAAGCTCGGCATTCAGCTTTTGGGCGCCACGCCGTCGGTGATCCGCGCCGCCGAAGATCGCGAGCAGTTCCGCGGCATTCTGGATTCGGTCGGCGCGAAGTATCCGCGCAGTCGCATGGTGCGCGGTTTCGAGCAGGGCATGGCGGCCGCGGACGAACTCGGCTTCCCGTTGATCCTGCGTCCGAACTACACCCTTGGCGGCGGGGGCGGCGGTATCGCCTTCTCGCTCGAAGAATACCAGACCATGATCGCTCAAGGCTTGCACGAGAGCCCGACCTCCGAAGTCCTGGTCGAAGAGAGCATCTTGGGTTGGAAAGAGTACGAACTCGAGGTGATGCGCGACAAGTCGGGCACCTTCGTGGTGATCTGTTCCATCGAAAATTTCGATCCGTGTGGCGTGCACACCGGCGACAGCATCACGGTCGCCCCCCAGCAGACCTTGTCCGATATCGAATACCAGGCCATGCGCGACGAAGCCCGCAAGATCATCGAAGCGGTGGGCGTGCAAACGGGTGGCGCCAATATTCAGTTCGCCGTTCACCCCGCCAGCGGGCAGCGCGTGGTGATCGAAATGAATCCGCGCGTGAGTCGTTCGAGCGCGCTCGCTTCGAAGGCCACGGGATTCCCGATCGCCAAGATCGCGGCGCTGCTGGCGATCGGTTACGACCTCGAGGAATTGCGCAACGATATCACCGGCACGACCCCGTGTTGTTACGAGCCGGCCCTGGACTACGTGGTGACCAAGATCCCGCGTTTCGCGTTCGAAAAATTCCCGGGCACCAAAGATTCGCTCACCACGCAGATGCGCAGCGTGGGCGAAGTCATGGGCATCGGCCGCACGTTCAAAGAATCCCTGCAAAAGGCCCTGCTCTCGCTCGAAGAAAGCGAAGCGGGCGCGGAACAAGTGACTTTGAATGAGCAATTGATCGCGTATCCGAACAGCAAGCGCATCTTCCATATTTTCCAAGCGCTGCGCGAAGGCTGGACCGTCGATGAGCTCGTCGCGATGACTCAGATTCATCCGTGGTTCCTCGAGCAGATCGAAGAACTCACGCATTTTGAAAAACACCTGCGTAAGACCATGCTCGATCCCGATCTGCTGCGCTCCGCCAAGAAACTCGGTTTTTCGGACGCGGCGATCGCGCGCGCGACCGGCACGCCGACCGAAGAGATCCGTCACATGCGCTGGGCGAATAAAGTCGTGCCTTCGTATTTACAGGTCGACACCTGCGCCGGCGAATTCAAATCAGAAACGCCTTATTACTATTCGACCTATCATAGCGAGCGTCAGCCCAAGACGTTCCCGGGACCGATGATCGCCCTGCTGGGCAGCGGGCCGAATCGCATCGGCCAGGGCGTTGAGTTCGATTACAGCTGCGTGCGCAGCGTCCGTCAGTTCCAGCGCAGCGGCTATAAGGTCGCTATGATCAATTCGAACCCGGAAACGGTGTCGACGGATTATGACACCTCCGACGCGCTTTTCTTCGAGCCGCTGGCGTTTGAAAACGTGCTTGAAATCTTGAATTACATCCAACCGGTCGGTTTTGTCGGCCAGCTTGGCGGGCAGACGCCGATCAATCTGGCCCATCGACTCGTGAAAGCGGGACAGAACTTGCTCGGCTCCTCGCTGGACGCGATCGACATGGCCGAGGACCGCGGCATCTTCGTCAAAATCTGCCAGGAGCTTCAGTTCCAGATTCCCAGGTCGGGAATGGCCGGTAATCTCGAGGACGCGTTGAGCATCGCCGATCGCATCGCCTATCCGGTGATCTGTCGTCCGAGCTACGTGCTCGGCGGCCGGCGCATGGAGATCGTCGAGGATCACAGCGAATTGAAAGCCTACTTCGAGCGTCATGGCGCGTTCATCTCCGCGGAGGCGCCTTGCTTGATGGATCAGTTCCTCGAGCAAGCGCTCGAAGTCGACGTCGATCTGGTGCGCGGTCCCGATTGGACCGTCGTCGGCGGGATCATCGAGCATATCGAAGCGGCGGGCGTGCACAGCGGCGACTCGATGGGCGTCGTGCCTCCCCAGCGTCTGAAGGATGAAACTTGCGAGCGCATCGAGCAAATGAGCCGTCAACTGGCGGAGCGCATGAACGTGTTGGGCTTCCTGAATCTGCAGCTGGCGGTGAAAGACGATCAGATTTTCATGATCGAGGCCAATCCGCGCAGCTCGCGCAGCGTTCCGTTCATCGCCAAAGCCACGCGCATCCCGCTGGTCGATCTGGGCGTGAAGGGCATGCTCGGACTCAAAGCCAAAGACGTGAAGCCCGAGCAGTACGATTGGCACGCGGCGGGCGGGGTGAGCGTCAAGGGCGTGGTTTTTCCGTTCAAGAAATTCCCCGAGGCCGATTCGATTCTGGGCCCGGAAATGAAATCGACCGGTGAGACCATGGGGCGCGGCGCGGATTATCCCGAAGCGCTGCTCAAAGCGGTCGTTTCGTGCAATCTGCGGCTTCCGGGCGAAGGTGAAGTGTTCTTGTCGCTTCGGGAAAAAGACAAAACCGAGCTTCTTCCGATCATTAAGGATCTTCGCGACCTTGGGTTTACATTTTCCGGGACGTCCGGCACCGCCGCGTATCTGAATCAAGTGGGAATAGAATGCGAATCCGTCCGTAAAGTTCACGAGGGGCGTCCTCACTGCGTGGACCGCATTCGTTCCGGCGACGTCGCCTTCGTCATCAACACGACTTCAGGACGCACTTCGATCGAGGCCTCATTCGGCATTCGGCGCAGCTGCGTGGACTACTCGATTCCCTGCATCACAGAGAGTGACGCGGCCAAGGCTTTCGTGCTTGCATTGAAGAAACGCAAACAAGGCGATTTCACCGTTCACCCGCTATGAAGATATTGGACGTCGAAAACCTCAGGAAGTCCTACAGCCGTGGGTTCATTCCGCGCAGGACCGAAGTGCTGAAAGGGCTTTCCTTCAGCGTGCCCGCCGGTCTCGTGACGGGATTTCTCGGCGCCAACGGCGCCGGCAAAACGACCACCATGCGTTGCGTGCTCGGACTCGATTACGCGGACTCCGGCAAGATTGAATTCTTCGGCGGCCCGCTCGATGCCGCCGCCCGAAAACGCTTGGGTTTTTTGCCGGAGCGGCCCTATTTCTATGAACATCTCAGTGGCGTTGAGTTTCTCACTTTTTACGCTCAACTGACCGCCAATTGGACGCGCGCGGATCTGCGCGCGCGCATTCTGAATCTGCTTCGCCGCGTGGATCTTGAATTCGCCAAAGACCGGCCGCTACGCACGTATTCCAAGGGGATGCTGCAAAAGATCGGTCTGGCCCAAGCCCTGATTCATGAGCCCGAACTCGTCATTCTCGACGAGCCGATGTCGGGACTCGATCCCG
>DAISHW010000193.1:0-5604 GCA_036822295.1 Bdellovibrionales bacterium
CCGCCATCGAGAAACCGATTTCCGCCCCTTGGTGACGCTCTTTTTGCACGCGCAAGCCCATCACGACCGAAGCCCACTTCACGCCGTCGTTCAAATTGGCGAAGCTCTGCACGCCTTTCCAATTGTCGGTTCGCGGGCCCAACTGGGCGGGCGCGCAGAAGCCGACTTCAGCGCCCAAGCGGCGCAGCAGCATCAAGTTGGAGTTCGCGACTCGGGAATGAAGCACGTCGCCGACGATCAAAACCTTTTCGCCTTTGAGCTGCCCGCGCTGTTCCAAAATCGTGAAGGCATCGAGCAAAGCCTGTGTCGGATGTTCGGTGGTGCCGATCCCGCCGTTGATCACCGGGCACGGAAGCTCGCGGATGACCGCATCGGCATCGGGGTTCGTATTGTAGCGCACGACCAAAAGGTCCGGCAGCATCGCCGCGATGTTGCGGAACGTGTCCTCGAGCGTTTCGCCCTTGGAAAGACTCGCGATCGAAGGATTGTCGAGGGCCAGCGAGCGCATGCCGAAGCGCGCCGCCGCCACTTGAAAGCTCATGCGGGTGCGCGTGCTCGGTTCACTGAAAACGAGCGCGATGACTTTTTGCTGCAAGCCTTCGGGATTCTGAATCAGATGATCAAAGCGTTTCTTCTTTTCGAATTCGGATTTGAAAAGCCGGGCCCGTGAGAAGATCTGTTCGATGTCTTTCTCAGTAAGCTGATCTGAGCTAAGAAAGGATTCCCCAACCATGGACATTGGTCATCAACTTATACTGACCGTGGAATGCGAGTCAATCGATGCTACGCAACATTCGGTTCCATCGCACACGGGGCCAAGAACGAACCGCTTCTCCCTCGAACCAATCCAGACTGAGCCAGACGCCAAGTACCCGACTCTCGATCTGGGTTTTCGGCACAGGACCCCATTTGCGGGAGTCCTCGCGGTCGGAGCGCTTGTCATTTAAGAGGTAGATTTGATCCGGGGGGACGACCAGCGCGGGCGCGGTCTCGGCCGCGCTGTCCGGCCACACGAGCCAGCTTTTGCCGGCGGCGGTTTCTTGAGAGATTTCGGCGGATATTTCCTGGTACCGCGCGGGCTGCCCATTGATCACCAAGTGTCGGTCTTGGAACTCGATGCGGTCGCCCGGAAGCCCCACCACCCGTTTCAAGCAGAGCTGTTCGCGACTGTACGGGCAACGGAGCGCCACGATCTCACCCCTTCTCATATGCTGCTGCGCCCGCCACTGACTCGCCAGCAAAAAGTCGCCCGGCCAGACATTGGGAAGCATGGACCATCCCGACATGGCATAAGAGGAAAAGAAGAACGTCCGCAGCAGGATGGCCACAATCAGGACGACCGCGAAAGACTGCAGGGCATATCGAAAAAGAAAGGTGACTTGACGCTTCGAGGTGTCGGTCGAACTCATTTCAAGCCGTGGAAGAACCGACCCCAGCGGAGTTTCAGCGGATTGCAGAGAAACGGCAGGAACGGCAGCGTTTCATCGCAGCTTAGCCAAACGAAGAGCGCCTTACCGAGCAGGTTTTCACGCGGGAGCGCGCCCCAATAGCGACTGTCTTTCGAATTGTCGCGATTGTCGCCCATGCAGAAATACTGGCCTTCGGGCACGGTGACGGGACGATCGAAGAAGCGAGGGGCGCCGTTGGTCAGCATGGCGCGGTGGCGAACGCCTTCCAAATCTTCCTCGTAAAACTGGAAGTCGCCGTAGTTCCCGCCGATATCGGATTCTTTCACTCGGTAATAGGGGTCTTGCGAATCGGCTTCGCCGGTCAGACTGAGCGCCTTGGTCTCTAGCTTTTTGCCGTTGAGTTTCAGATACCCGTCGGCGTCGACTTCGACGGTGTCGCCGGGCACGCCCACCACGCGCTTGATCATAAAGTAGCCGGTGTCTTCAACGGAGCGGAAGACAACGATGTCGCCGCGCGCCGGCTCACTGGCTTTGAACAGCCAGCTTTTGGTGAACGGCATGCGTACGCCATAGGCGAATTTGCTCACCAAAATATGATCGTGAATCAACAGCGTCGGGATCATGCTGCCGGACGGAATGACGTAGGGCTCAAAAAGCAGCCAACGAAACGCTAAAATCGCCGCCACCGCGAGCAGAAAGGAGCCTAGGCCTTCGCCGAATTTCGCTTTTCTCTTGGACGCTTTTGCGGACATCGGGGAATCCCTTCACTACCCGGGCGCTCAGCGCACGGAATGCAGCAGACGTTGCCATCGAATCTCTAGAGGATTGCACAAAAAGGTCAGCACAGGCAACGTGGTTTCGCAGCTCAGCCAGACGAGCGAAGCGCGACCGATCAGGTAATCGCGCGGCACGAATCTTTTCCCCTCTGCCCAGGCGCGGCTATCTTGCGAGTTGTCGCGATTGTCGCCCAACACCATGTAATGGCCGTCGGGAACCGTCACCGGGCCGAACGTCGATTGATTGGCGACATCTTTACGCAAAATGACCGAGTGAACGCCGCCGTCCAGGCGCTCCTCCCAGTGCACGTACAGCGCGCGGCCGCCGGCTTCGACGTCCCCGGGGAAATCGCCGTCGTTCAGCCAAAGCCATTCGTCTTTCAGACTTTGCGGAATGGTCCGCTCGACCAGCTTTTCATTCACGTAAAGATTGCCGTTCTCGTAAAGAACCCGGTCGCCCGGCAAACCCACGACGCGCTTGATGAAGTACTTTTCCTTGTCCGCGGGGTATTTGAACACGAGGACTTCGCCGCGCTTGGGATGCGCCCACTGCACGAACCATTTTTCGCTGAACGGCGCGCGAACCCCGTAAATGATTTTGTTCACGAAGATATGGTCGTGCACGAGCAAAGTGGGGAGCATACTGGTGCTGGGAATGACATAGGCTTCGAAGAACGCCCAGCGCACGATGAGCGCCAGGCCCACCGCGACCAGAAAGGAGCCCGGCCCCTCGGTCCAAAATCGTCGAGTCAAAACGCTCACTAATCATCCACCTTAAGAATCGCCAAGAAGGCCTCTTGCGGAACGTCGACGGTCCCGACGGATTTCATGCGCTTCTTGCCTTCTTTTTGCTTCTCGAGAAGCTTGCGCTTGCGCGAAATATCGCCGCCGTAACACTTGGCGGTCACGTCTTTGCGAAGGGCGCCGAGCGTTTCGCGCGCCACGATTTTGGCGCCGATCGCGGCTTGAATGTTGACCTGATATTGCTGGCGCGGAATGAGCTCTTTGAGCTTCGCCGCGAGACCCCGACCGCGATTGGCGGCCTTGCTCCGGTGCACGACGACGGACAGGGCGTCGACGGACTCGCCGTTGATCAAGATGTCCATCTTCACCAGGTCGCCGGGCTCAAAACCGATCAGTTCGTACTCCATAGAGGCGTAACCTTTGCTGATGGATTTGAGCTTATCGTAGAAGTCCATCACCATCTCGTTGAGCGGCAGCTTGTACTCGATCACGACCTTCTTGTCGGTGATGTACTCCATCTTGATTTGCACGCCGCGGCGGTCCTCGCAAAGCTTAAGAAGACCCCCGATGTATTCGGGCGGCGTGTGCAGCGAGAGTTTGACGTAGGGTTCGTCCAGGCGCTCGATGTGGGTCGGATCCGGCATGTGCGCGGGATTCTCGAGTTCTATCTGGGTCCCGTCGGTTTTAAGCACTTTGTAAACCACGGTCGGAGCGGTCGTGATCAGGTTCAAGTTGAACTCGCGTTCGAGCCGTTCTTGCACGATCTCCATATGCAGAAGCCCCAGGAATCCGCAACGGAAGCCGAAGCCGAGCGCGGCCGAGGCCTCGGGCTCGTAAGACAGGCTCGAGTCGTTGAGCACGAGCTTTTCGAGCGCTTCTTTTAAATCCTCGAAATGCTGGGGTTCGACCGGGAATATGCCCGAGAAAACCATGGGTTTGATCTTTTGAAAGCCCGGAAGCGGTTCCGTGGCGGATTTTTTAGCGGACGTGACCGTGTCCCCGACTTTCACGTCACGGATGTCCTTGATGCCGCAAATGACGAAACCGACTTCGCCGGCCTCGAGCGTTTCCATGGGCGCCGAAAAAGGATTGAACACACCGAGTTTCAAGACCTCGTAATCTTTATCTGTGGCCATGAACTTGATCATGTCGCCTTTTTTGACCGTACCGTCCATCACGCGCACGAGCGTGACGACACCCTGATACGAATCGAACCACGAGTCGAAGATCAACGCCCGCAGGGTCGCCGAGCGATCGGCCTTGGGCGCCGGGATCTTGGCGATCACGGCTTCAAGGATGTCCTCGATTCCGATCATCTCTTTGGCGCTGGCCAGGATGGCTTGGCTCGCGTCGATGCCGATGACGTCCTCGATCTGCTGCTTCACGCCTTCGGGATCGGCCGATGGTAAATCAATTTTATTGAGCACGGGCACGATTTCAAGATCGTTTTCAAGCGCCAGGTAGACGTTGGCCAGGGTCTGCGCCTCGACGCCTTGGGCCGCGTCCACCACGAGCACCGCGCCTTCGCACGCCGCCAGGCTGCGCGAGACTTCGTAGGAGAAGTCGACATGCCCGGGAGTATCGATCAGATTCAATTGATAGGTCTTACCGTCCTTGGCCTTGTACATCAGGCGAACGGTTTGCGCTTTGATGGTGATCCCGCGCTCGCGCTCGAGCTCCATATTGTCCAGGAACTGGCTTTTCTTCTCGCGGTCGCTCAGCGTTTTCGTGAACGACAAAAGGCAATCGGCCAGGGTCGATTTGCCGTGGTCGATGTGCGCGATGATCGAAAAGTTGCGAATCAGTTCCGGCTGCATGTCTTACATGCGCTTCAAAGTTTGAACGGCGTCTTTAAGGGCGTCGGCCTTATCGGTCTTCTCCCAAGTCAGCTCGGGAATGTCGCGACCGAAATGACCGTAATTGCAGGTCTTGCGGTAGCGGGGCTTGAGCAGGTCGAACTGTTCGATGATCGACGCGGGCTTCAAATTCCAAACTTGGCGCACGGCTTTGGCCAGCACTTCGCCGCCCACGCTCGACGTGCCGTAGTCGTTGACCATGATGCTGACCGGCTCCGCGACGCCGATCGCGTAGGCGAGCTGCACCAGGCAGCGCTCGCTCAAACCCGCGGCCACGATGTTCTTCGCCACGTGGCGGGCGGCATAGGCGGCCGAGCGGTCGACTTTCGAAGGATCTTTGCCCGAGAACGCGCCGCCGCCGTGGGCGCCGTGACCGCCGTAGGTGTCGACGATGATCTTACGGCCCGTCAGACCGCAATCGCCTTGCGGGCCGCCGAGCACGAAACGGCCCGTGGGGTTGATGTGGAATTTGGTTTTGCCGTCGATCCACTGCGAAGGGATCGCTTTCGGGACGAGCTTCTCGACGATGAACTCTTTGATCTGGGCCTGATTCACATCGGGGGCGTGCTGAGTCGAAAGCACGATCGTGTCGATGCGCGAAACTTTGCCGTCTTTGTACTCCACCGTCACTTGCGACTTCGAATCGGGCCGCAAGAAATCGACGGTCTTGTTCTTGCGCATTTGCGCGAGCTCGAACATCAGCTTGTGCGACATGGCGATCGATAGCGGCATGAGCTCAGGAGTTTCGTTGTTCGCGTAACCGAACCTGATCCCTTGATCGCCGGCGCCCTGCTCTTTGGCGTCGACCCAAAGAGCAGG
>DAISHW010000194.1:0-5580 GCA_036822295.1 Bdellovibrionales bacterium
GCCTTTCAATAGGGCGGTGCGTATGGGGGAGCCGGCGGTCTAAATTTTCACTGCCTTTTCATTCGCGCAAACTCTTGGACGTTCCTGATGGGCTCGAATAGGTTGGTCCACACCTAATCACTGGGAGGGTAGAGTGAAGCTCATCATCGCCGTATTGGCATTCGTGTCCGTTGCGGCCCACGCGGCCGATCTGGTCCTTTTGAGCGATCGTCCGCGTGACCGCCTGCAATCGGTCATGGATGGCTTCACCGCAGAGACGGGCGTGAAGGTGCAGCTCGTGTCCGCTCCGTTTGCGGACCTTAAAACCCGGCTCGAAGCGGGTGAGCCGGCCGATATCGTGATCTTAAAGGACGCTTTGGCCATGGGCGAAGCTCAAATCTCGGGCTTCTTGCAACCCATGTCCGCTCAAAACCTGGCGGCCAATGTGCCGGCGATCTTGAAGGACCCGGCCGGCGAATGGATCGGTTTGACTTACCGGGTGCGCACCATCGCTTACGGCGCCGATGCCGAGGGCGTAGGCCCGTTTGCGAATTACGCGGACCTGGCCGCGCCGGAGTGGAAAGGCCAGCTTTGCATGCGCGACGCCAAGGACTACGTGCCGGCCCTTGCGGCTTGGATGATCGCGCGTTTTGGCGCGGCCGAAGCGGAGCGCCTGCTCTTGGGTTGGAAGGCGAACTTGGCCGGCGGCGCCTTCACCGGCAACGACATCGCGTCGCTCGATGAGATTTCGCAGGGCCGTTGCAACCTGTCCGTCGTGAATCACTACTACTTGGCTCGTAAGAAGGCCGCCCAACCGCACTTCCCGGTCGAATTGGTTTCGGCGGATAGCGCGCAAGACGGCGCGCACGTGAACTCGATGACGGCGGCGATCGGCAAAAACTCCGCCGCCCTTCCGAACGCGAACGCGTTCTTGGCTTATGCGCTTTCGAACGAGGGCCAAGCGCGCCTGGTCTCGCCGCCTTCGTTCGAATTCCCGGCGTCCTTGGATGCCGAACCCGTCGATGTGGTGAAGAACTTCGGTCCCCTGAAACCCACGACCGTGCTGCTGTCTGAAGTCATGAAACAGGGCGCCGCCGCCCGCACGTTACTCGAGAAAGTGGAATGGGCGAGGTAATCGCCGCTCCCAATTTTAGAATTTCACTGATGGCTTCGGTGGCGCTGCACGCCGCGGTCATCGTCGCTTTGGCTTATCGAATCGCCGTGCGCCACGAAATCGTCCCGATCGGTGTCGAGATCACGTTCCCGGCCGACCGATTGGCCGCGCCCGGCCCTTTGAGTGAAGCGAAGCCTATGAAAGTGAAGCGGGCGGCGACACCCGTTTTGGAATCGAAACCGGAAATCAAAGTCGAAGAATCCGCGGCGGTGGAATCCACGCCGACCGCGCCCGCCGTGACGGGACCCGCGGGTAAAGCCGATGGCCAGGCGGTATCGGCCCTTGAACGTTACAAGTATGAATTGCGCCTGTATCTTGAGAGTCGTTTGATTTATCCCGAGAGCGCCAAACGTTTGCGCCAAACGGGTACGGTGATGGTGCGTTTTAAAGTCGCCGGCGACGGCTCTTTTGGCGAGCCCGAGATCGTCGCAAAGTCGCCTGCGGAATCGCTGAACCGCGCGGCCGTGGAATTGATTCGCCGAGCCGCGAGCTTCAAAGCCCTGCCCGAGGGGCAGAGTGAAATTCAACTCACACTTCCTATCGAGTACTTCTTATGAAACTTTGGAAATATGTCTTCCTGCTTTCGGTCTGCGTCGCTTGCAGCGACTTTTTTCCGCGCGAAGCGGTGCGTGTCCAGGATAAGACGGGCAAACGGACGGCCCCGCCCGTCACCGAGAAGCCCACGATCGATCCGCAGGCTTGCGCTTACGGCGCGGCCGACACCACGGATTCCGCGCAACGTTTGATCTGGGGGCTCGGCACCAAGTCGATCTGCCCTTCGGTCAGAACCTTCCGCCACCATGTCGCGCAGATGCGCGTGTCGGTCGGGCAGCTTTGCGCCGATCCCGACTTCGCGGCGTATGAAGACGATTTGGTTCAGCAATGGAATTCGACCGTCGCGGTATTCTCGCGTTTGAACGGAAACTCCTTGGGGCCGCTGCGCGAACTGATCGGCGAGTCGAAGTCGACTCCGCTCTTAGAGATGTAGTCTTGGCCCATGGACAACAAGTTTGCGGTGTACGCGGAATTGATCAAAGCCCATCAACAAAAGAGCGATTACAGCTCCCGTTTGATCGCCGCCCGCAAAGGCTTGTCGGCGGTCGAGACTTTGATCTTCGATCGCCAGGCTTTGGTTCGGCCGGGGCTCTCCGGTGAGCTGAAGCCGAATGAAATCGAGTTCAACGCCCTCTCTTTAGGCGAGCGTAGGGCGGCCCGTTGTTTGGTGCTCCGCTCGCTGCTTGGCGATGTCGCGTTTTACGCGGAAGACGTTTATCAGAAATGGTCCTTCAACGGCGGCCGCTATCCCATCCGAGTGCTTGAGCGCATGCGCGCCGGCCAGACGCCGATGGTCTTGAATGATTTGAGCAACGGTATTTATTATTTGGAAAAGGTGAAGGACTTCAAGCTCGGCACGCCGCTCGGTTTGAACGCGCGCTGTCTTAAGGCGAAGTGTCCCGACGACGTCGAGTTCCTGAAGAGCGGGCAAGGTTTGATCGCCTTGCGCGAAAACATCGCGTCGTTCTCACTCGCCATGGTCGGGGGGGATCAGCAGCCCGGGTTCTTGACGCTCGTAGAGGAACGCGGCCGCGCGGATTTGGCGCAAACCCTTCGCGCGCGCATCGGCAATATGAATCAAACGCTCGCGGAACTCATGCTCACTCGCAAATCGTTGCGTGAACTCGTCGTGGACGCCGACAAATCGCGGTGCGCGGACGTGGCGAGTCCCAACGCGCTCTGCCGGCTTTACTTCGAGGTCGCGGAAACCATGAAGATTTACAAATCCGACTTCATGACCGTCATGAACTTGGCCATGCCCGAAGGCGAAACGGACAACGACTGATGACTGAACGATTGTTCCGCCCCGTATCTTCGGCGAGCCTTGCCGCCTACCGGATCGGATTCGGGCTGCTCGGGGCCGTCTTGCTGATACGCTTTTGGCGCATGGGCTGGATCGAGCGCGCGTTCACCGAGCCGAAATTCTTTTTCAAATACTATGGTTTCGAATGGATCCAGCTCTGGCCGGGGCAGGGGATATATCTGCACTTCGCGATTCTGACGGCCGTGTCGCTTTGCTTGGCGTGCGGCCTGTTCACGCGCGTGATGAGTCTTTTGTTCTTCCTGGGGTTCACGTACATCGAAATGCTCGATCAGAGCAATTACTTGAATCACTATTACTTGATCGCGCTGCTCGCGTTCATCAACGTCTTCTTGCCGCTCAACGCGCGTTGGTCGCTCGACAATCTGATCGGATTGAGCGCCCGCCGCGACTTCATTCCCGCCTGGGCGCTGTATTGGGTGCGCGGGCAAGTGGGGACCGTATACTTCTTCGCGGGCCTGGCGAAATTCGGGACCGATTGGTTGCTCAGAGCCGAGCCTTTGAACGTGTGGCTGACGGCGCATTCGAGTTTTCCGGTCGTGGGATTTTTCTTGGGTCAGGTGTGGCTGCATTACCTGATGAGTTGGGCGGGGTTTCTTTTCGATCTGAGCATACCGTTCTGGATGTCAAACGGGCGCACCAGGCCCTATGCGTACCTGGTCGTGATCTTCTTCCATGTTTGCACGTACTTGCTTTTCCCGATCGGATTGTTTCCGTTCATCATGGTGTTCGCGGCGGCGATGTTCTTTCCGGCGGACTGGCCGCTCAAGCTTTTCGGTCAGAGCAAAGAGCCCGCGCGCGGCATAAAAATTCAGTGGCGCGGGCCCGTCGTGGCGGGGTTGGCGCTTTGGTTTTTCGTTCAGTGGACCATGCCGTTCAGAAATCTACTTTATCCCGGCAATGTGCTGTGGACCGAAGAGGCCATGCGCTTTTCTTGGAAAGTCATGATTCGCGAAAAGAACACAGAGACGATCTTCCGCGTGAAGGACTTGGCGACGGAGGAAACGCGTTTCGTTTCGCCTTCGGCTTATTTGCTGCGCCACCAAGAGATCGAAATGTCGGGCTCGCCCGACATGATCCTGCAATTCGCGCATTTCTTGAAACAGGAAATGAAAGCGAAGGGTCGCGATGTCGCCGTCTACGCCGACACGTATTCGAGTTTCAACGGCCGCAGCGGGAAGCCGCTCATCGATCCGCATGTCGACTTGACCAAAGAGCGCGAGTCGTTCCGGCCTAAGCGCTGGATCGAGCCGGCGCCGGAAACCGATCCCCACCGCCTGTCCATCGGAGCTTTCGCGTTATGATCTGGCTGTTGTTGTTCTCTTTACGCGCCTTCGCCCGGGAAGAAACGCTCTCTGCGATCCGCGTGATCGGGGGTGAGGCTCAGGAGCTTGTGAAGCCGAGTTCCTCGCACTACATCTCGAAAGAAAAGCTCACCAAGCACCAGGACACCGATATGAATCGCATCGTGAAGCAGGTGCCCGGCGTTTACGTGCGCGAAGAGGACGGCTTCGGTCTTCGCCCGAACATCGGTATCCGCGGCACCAATCCCGATCGTTCGAAAAAGGTGAATTTCATGGAGGACGGGATCTTAACCGGACCCGCCCCGTACTCCGCGCCGGCCGCGTACTATACGCCGTCGATGATGCACGTCGAGGGCGTCGAAGTTTTTAAAGGGGTGGCGACCGTGCCCTTCGGCCCGAACAGCGTTGGCGGTTCGATCAACTTCCTGACGCCTGAACCGCGCGGCGATCGCCATGGCTTCGTTGATGCCGCGGCGGGAACCTTCGATTATCGCCGTATCCTTGGCCGGGTCGAGACCGCGGGTGACGTGTATTCGGGATTGTTCCAGGGCGCTTATCACGAGACGTCGGGCTTTAAAGAATTACCCGGCAATCAGAACACGGGTTTTGAACAGAGCGATTTTTTGGCCAAGGGTCGCGTGCGGCTAAAAGGCGGCGACCGTCCGCAGTTCTTGGACGTCAAAATCGGCTTCGCCACTGAAAATTCGCACGAGACTTATCTGGGCATTTCCGAAAACGATTTTCGGGACGGTCCCTATCAGCGCTATCAGGCCTCGCAGCTGGACCACATGAAGTGGCGGCATGAGACCTATGTGGCGGCCTACACCGTCGCATTGAGCGCGAATTCGACTCTGACGGTGAACGCCTACAATCTGAACTTCCACCGCAACTGGTATCGTTTCGACGGGTTCGCATCGGGCCTTTCTGTCCGCGACGTGCTCAACGACCCTGAAACCTACGCCGACGAATACCAGATCTTAAAAGGCGAGGTCGATTCCGATACCCTTGGCGGCGGCGGCGGGCAGCTGCGGGTCGTGCGCAATCGCCGCGACTTCTACAGCCGGGGCGCGGAAGCGCATCATATGCTGTCTTTGGACCGTCACGAAATTCACTGGGGCTTGAGAGTCCACGAAGATCAGATCCGTCGCGCGCACGGACGCGATATTTACGGTATGACCGGCGGCCAGATGGTGAACAGTGGCATGGACCGGGTGACCTCGGAGAAAGATCGCGACACGAGTTGGTCT
>DAISHW010000195.1:0-5551 GCA_036822295.1 Bdellovibrionales bacterium
GCACTATGAAATTGATTACCGTCATCGGGGCACGTCCCCAGTTCGTTAAGGCGGCCGCCGTTTCCCGGGCCATCGCGCTCGAAGGCGGCATCGACGAAACAATCGTTCATACGGGCCAGCATTACGATAAGAACATGTCGGATTTGTTTTTTGAGGAGATGGGCATCCCGGAACCCAAGTTCCATCTGAACGTGGGGAGCGGAAGCCACGCCAAAATGACGGGCGCGATCATGGAGCGCATCGAAGCCACCTGTCTCGACGTGAAGCCCGATGCGGTGATGGTCTACGGGGACACCAACTCCACTCTGGCCGCCGCCCTGGCCGCCGCGAAAATCCACGTGCCCGTGATTCATATCGAAGCGGGCCTGCGAAGTTTCAATATGCGCATGCCGGAAGAGATCAACCGTATTCTAACGGATCGCGTGTCACGCCTGTTATTCTGTCCCACCCAGACGGCCATCGACAATCTGAAGCGTGAGGGATTTGATTCGTTCGGAACCGAAATCCAACTGAGCGGCGACGTGATGCTCGATGCGGCCCTTCACTACGCTCCGCAAGCGCAGTCGAAGTCGCGTATTTTGGAGTCGATGAAACTGGATAGATTCGCGCTCTGCACGATCCACCGGGCGGAGAACACGAACGACCTAAGTCGCTTGAAAGAGATTTTAGCTGCCCTTGGCGAGATCGGTACCGAGCAGCGGGTGGTTTTGCCGCTGCACCCGCGCACGAAAACGATCATCGCAAGCGAAGGTCTTGCGACTCCCAATCTGGATATCATCGACCCGGTAGGTTACTTCGACATGCTAGCACTGATTCAAGGCAGTTCGGTGATTTTAACCGACAGCGGGGGTTTGCAAAAAGAAGCGTTCTTCTTCAAGAAGGCGTGCATCACGCTCCGTGATGAGACCGAATGGTCCGAGCTGGTCGAGCGCCAGGTCAACCGCTTGGTGGGCGCTGATCGCGCGGCGATTTTAGGGGCTTACAAAGAGTTCTTGAACCGCCCCATCAGCTTCGATCTGAGTCTTTACGGCAATGGCGAGGCGTCAAAACGCATCGCCCGGCGACTCGCTCAAGGATTATAACTTCGCCATCTGATCGGCGTGCTTGGCGATGCACGTATTGATGAAATCTAAGTTTTGCTTGGTCCAAGCGATGGTGCGCTCGAGCCCCTCGCGCGGATCCATTTTCGCTTCAAAGCCGAGCTCGCGTTTGGCTTTTTCCGTCGACCCGAAACGCTTGCCCGAGGTGTCCCAATCACGCTTAGGCAGAAGCTCGAGTTTGGCCTTGGCGCCCGTCATCTCGATGATCTGCTCGGCCCAATTGCGAATCGTGGTCTCGCGCCCGCTGGCGATATTATAGACGTCCCCGGGCGTGCCTTTGAGCGCGCAGGCCATGAGCCCGCGGCAGATGTCCTCAACGTAAATAAAGTCGCGCGAAGCATCGCCACCGTTGTGCAGCTGCATGGCCTGGCCGTGCATCGCCTTGTAGATAAAGGTCGGTGTCACGTTACGCCAAACGGTCGCGCTGGTCCCGCGCCACTCCCCCGCGCCCAAAACCTCGCCCGGTCCGTACACATTCTGGAAACGCGCGCGCACGGTCGGCAGTCCGTGCTGCTTATGGAAGTAAACCGAATAGAATTCCCCGACGACTTTCGAAATTGAGTACGGGCTGTCTTGGGTCAACGAGATCGGGGCCTCTTCGGTCGTCTCTTCCGCCGCATCGAAAGTTTTCTTGGCCGCCGAACAACCCGCAGCGGAATAGACCAGCTTTTTCAATTTCTTGAAGTCTTTGACGTGATTCATGAGTTTTAACGTTGTGAGCGTGTTGTTTTCATGATCTTTCAGCGGATCGTGGATCGAGCTCTGATTTCCATGAAAAGTTGAAAGATGGAAAATATAATCGACGTCATCCTCAATCCGCGCCAAGGCCCGGTCCGAGGTGATGGAGTCTTTCAAAAACTCAAGTCGACTATCGACCGGCAGGTTCTCGCGCTCGGCCGAAAGCAGATTGTCGATCACCAAGACTTGAATCTTCGGATTGTCTCTGAGCAAAAGTTTGGTGAGGTTGGCGCCCACGAAACCGGCACCCCCAATGACTACGACTTTACTGTTTTCAAAAGTGTTCATTTCATATCCTTAGAGTTGAGGCAAAATTGCCTTACCGGTTCGGAGCAGTCAATTTGAGGGCCCTTAACGCGAGGCGCAAGCGACGTAGAGCGGTCAAAAGGGCGAGTGCCGACCACGACGCGGCATCCGTCAGGCGACTCATCAAATAAGCCAAGCGATCGAGCTCACCCACATGGCTTTTAACCTCCATTGAACAAAAGAATCCGTCCACGAAACTCGCGAACGTGTATTTGCCACTCGCAATTAGATCGCGATGCGCGGTTTTGACCAATCGATCTCTGAGCTCTTCGTCTTTCAGATCTTCCAGTACCTGCTCGATATTCGAGAAGTCGGGGGCGATCGGAAGGTAATGCTCGCCCGCCTTGAGAATGCCGTTGTATTCGCCTTCCACGAGGAGCAGCCCTGTCTGGGTCATCGCCGCCTCGAAAACCCTAGGCGAAATCGCCCGCAGTCTTAGATTTCCATCCAAACCGGGAAAGCAATTCTTTTCCACTTCATCAAATCCCGCGGTGGGCGACTTTTCTAAATAAGCCTGAATGCACTGACCGATGGCGCCGTTGTGATCAAGCAGTGAAGCGCCACTCTCAACACCCAGAACATACCGGCATTTGCTCAAGAATTTCATCCACGCCGATCCATTGAAAAATCCGGAACCCGTTTGGATATCGAAATTCAAGTCGCCCTTGCGGGCGTTGAAAATTTCGGCGATGCGAAACTTCAAAGCGCCAAAACGCCCGAGCTTGTACATTCCCGTGGACGGCCAACCGGTCCGGTAACCAACGTCAATCGGCCGCACTTCAGTTTTTTGGACCTCGTGATTGGCAACGTCGCTTGGATCCACGTAACCCGTCAGATAGGGCCGCACCTCCACGCCGGTAGCCAGATTCGGATAGATCTTGGGCCATTCGGATTCCGGCGCCACCGAATAGATCGTGTCGACATTCAAGCGCGAGAGAAATTCAGAGCGCAAATCCACCGCGAAAAACTCATCTTGGAAAAAGGCGACCCGGCGACTGCCCCTTAAGCCACTGTTAGCCAATTTCTCGAGCCGCCAGCGATATCGCTCGGGATTCCACGGCGTGGTCATGTAATGACTGTAGACGATCAAATCGAAGCTCACCCATTTCACCCAAAACGGCAGAGGCGTGATCGATACGTTATGATAGTAAATCAGATGATCACTATGCCGCCTGAACGCGAAAATGAACGACCATACGGTCTTGCGCGTGGGGAACTCCCCGCTCGAATATAAATAGAGGACTTTCATCTTCTGGGTTTCGATGGGTCAAATCTAGCGAAAGGTTCCTAAATTGCCAAGCAGGCTTCTTTTCGTTAAAACTGGGTCATGAAGATTCTGCTGATCGCCTGGTTTGATCCGAACGGCATCAATACGGTCAAGGAGCACCTGAGCGCGATCAAGACCTACAGCAAGCACGAAGTGACCGTGCTGAATACGTACCGCGTGCGGCGCCGATTTCGCTGTTTTTTCAATTTCCAAATTGGCAAATATGACAGTCTGATTTTTCACAATACGGTCACCTACAATATCGCGGGCCTGCGGGATTGGGATCGCTACTTTCAACCGCGCTTGAGTGAGTTTCCGGGCTTTAAGATTTTGATGAAGCAAGATGAAATGCGCCGGGTGAACGCCACTCTGGATCTTTTGGAGGAGTGGCGCATCGGTGGACTGACCACGTGCCTCCCCGATTCGGAGCGCGGGAAAGTCTATTCGCCCACCCGTTTTCCCAAGCTACGCGTATTGGCCACCAAGACCGGATACGTGACGCCCGAGATGAAAGCTTTCCGTGCCCCCTCCCTGAATGATCGCCGGCTCGACGTGGTTTACCGTGGAATGCCGACCCCGTTTGAGTGGGGCCGCCTAGGCTATGAAAAATTCGAGATCGCGCAAAGTTTTAAAAGTCACGCGCAGCCACTAGATCTTAAGCTCGACATCTCGGCGCGTTTTGAGGATCGACTAGGGGGCCGAGAATGGACCGATCTGCTTTCATCCAGTCGGGCGGCTTTGGCGACCGAGAGTGGTGCCAGCATCTTCGATTTCGATGGCTCTATCGAGAGGCGCTGCCAGGAGCTCCGCGCGAAAAACCCCGAAGTGAGCTTCGAACAGGCCTACCAAGAGTTTCTGCACCCGCATGACGGGTTGATCAAATACAACCAGATCTCTCCCCGGCATATCGAAGCGGCGTACACACGCACGGCTCAAGTTTTGTACGAGGGCGAGTACAGTGGACTTATCGAAGCGGATAAGGACTACATCTCGCTGAAGAAAGACTACTCGAACTTTGATCAGGTCATTGAAAAACTGCGCGATGATGACTTACTCAAGCGCATGACCCAGAACGCATACACCAAGCTCATCGAAAATCCGGATCTCACCTACCCGAACTTCGTACGTCAGCTCGACGAACTCATCGAAACTCTGTCGTAAGCCTCGACGAATTTTTGGCCTTCGGTTTCCCAGTTGTACTCTTTGAGGGCCGCCGCGCGTCCGCGCTCTTTCATTTTATGAAGTTCCTCAGGGTGTGCGGACCACCACCGAACGGCCTCTTCGAACGTCTGGCGATCGGTAGCGTCGTAGCTCTTCCCGCAGCCATACTTGTTGACGACCGATTTCACAAACTCCAAGTCGTTGCAAAGAATGGCCAGCCCGGCCTGCATGTATTGCGAAAGCTTGTTCGGGCAACAGTAGCGATTGTTGATGGAAACGGGTTCGTAGGGAATCACCCCCACATCGAACCCCTCGAGCGAGGAAATCAGATCCAACTCTTGCACGGGCGTCAGGAAGAAGACGCTCTTGTCCAGAGTCCCGTGCCTGCGGGCGTCTTCGATCAACTCCAGCTTCAGCGCCGAATCCGGGCCTCTTAAGTACAAATGCGCGCCGTGGGTGTTGATCTGATTCCAGAACCTTACCAACTGGGACAACCCCCGACCGCGCGTGAAATTGCCTTGAAATATAAACTTCAGTGGCAAATCCGTTTTGATCAGGGGCAATGGGCCTGGATCGATGGGACTGGCATTGGGAACGTAACCGTAAGGTTTCGGTGACGAATAGGTGTCTGCCATGGCTTGAGCAAGCTGTGGAGTGACCGAAAAAACTTCGCCACAATGAGCGATGCATTTTCGCTCAATCCACTTAAAACACCACACGAACCATTTCGATGGGTCCACAAACTGCACGGGATAAAATTCATGCGCGTCATAAATAACACTTCCGCCGTGACGCAGTTTAATCAACACGGCGGGCACCAATGCATCTAGATCGTTGGCATGCAGAATGGGCCTTGATCCTGGCTGAAGATTAGCTTCGACGCCCTTAAGAAGAGCACTCCCAGAAGTTAAAAAATGGCGGATCAGATAAGCGAACTGGCGGATCTCGGAGAAGGGCGCGACGACTCTCCACTGACTAC
>DAISHW010000196.1:0-5496 GCA_036822295.1 Bdellovibrionales bacterium
CGCAATTCTGAAAGCCCGCGGCCACGGCTAACATCGAAGTCGCGTAAAGCACGATCGATAGGATTCGTTTCATCGGTTTCCTCACTGTTATTCCGGAAATCCGTCGCCCGGAGGTGGCGGTCCGCTGGAACTGCTGCTCGAAGAACTGCTGGAACTGCTGCTGCTCGAGCTTGAGCTTGAGGAACTGGAACTGCTGCTCGAGCTTGAAGAGCTGCTCGGCATGCCCGAGGAGCTGGAGCTCGAAGAGCTCGAGGGCGGCGATGGCGGGCAGGACCCGCCGCCGTTGCAGATGCCCCCACCGTTCGTGCATTCGTTGATTCGCTGGATCACGCAGATCGGCACGGAGCTGTTCACGCGCACGTGATCGGCTTTGATGCGCGCTTCGGGGTTGGGCTGCGCGCGCCAGTAATCGGCGTTCGGGCAGTTCTCAAAACAGCACTCTTTCTTGCGGCCTAAAAGTCGCGCGTTGAAATTCAATTCCACCGGATCCGTGTAACACGAACGCGAGGAAGGCTGGCAGCAGGGTGAGGGCACGGTCTCGCCATTCACACAGTCGCGCTGCGTGCCGTTCACGAGAATAGGTTGCCCTGACGGCAAGTAACGCATGTATTTGCACAGCATCGCCGGTTGCTTAAGCAGCGGGGGGCAGCAGCCCTCCAGATGTATGCCTTCCATGCGCGGGCACATATTGTCGAGCTCTTCGCGCTCGACGCCGGCCGCGCACGACGGAAACGTCTGCGCCGAAGCGACTTCCGAAAGTGCGGAAAGGGCGATCAACAGGCTCAAAAACTTCATGGCTCCATCTCTCCTGCGTTCGAGAAATCCGTCGGGGTCAGTACGAGTTGCTGGCGGTCGGACACCCTCGAAATATTGTAGAGCATTTTGCTGGAACCCGTAACTCCCGGTTTAGGCCGCAGCTTCAAGGTCGTCAGAATGATGTTTTCGGTTTGCGCGTGCGAAAGGTCCGGCCCGCCGTTGGGCGAGTCGGTAAAGGGCATCACGCTGATCAAAGGCACGCGCTTGACGTTGAACTCCCATTGCTCGCCCAGGCAATTCGCGTCGGCGGTCTTGCGGGCTTCCGCTTGCATCTTCCAGCGCTCGGGGAATGCGGCGTCAGAGAACAGCGGGTTGCTCCCTTGGGCGATTTCGTCTTGATTCAAAAGGCCGTCATGATCGGGATCGGCCAGGTTGTCAGTCAGATTCGGCAATGTGCCTTTTAAGATTTCGACGATGTCGGGGATCGCGTCCTTGTCGGAATCCAGTCCCTGCACCGGGTGTGAATAGAGCGAATCCAGACCCATGCCTTTCAAGTCGCACTCGGAAAGTCCGAGCGGATTTTCGACCGTCGAGCACGCGGGCAGATTGGGCGCGCAGTTCGGGTTGCCCGCCAGGTTCCAGCAGATCACGTCGAGCACCCCCGCGGTGCGCCGGCGCTGCGGATCGAAACCGCGCTCGAACTCCAGATCGTCGGGGATCCCGTCCATGTCGGAGTCGTTGAGAACTTTGTTCTTCATGTTGAGCGCGTTCAGATTGGTCACGTAAAAAGACTCGACCGTGTAGTCCGTATCCAGGCACGCCTTACCAAGGGCGCTTGCGGCCAGCACGTCCATCGTCGATTGGCGCTCCAGAGCGACGTTCGAGCAGTTCTGAAAAAGACCCAAGCCGATCGCGAGAGCGGTGACCAGGGTGAGCACGCGGGCGAGATTCACAGCTCCACCTCGCCGACGGATGTGAATTCGGATTTGGTCACGTGCGGAACGGTGGCGCCGAGCACCGCGGGGTTCAAGCTATCGGGCTGGACGCGGACCACCGTCGAACCCCAGAAGAATTCGGAAACGGGCCTTGCCGAATTCTGCGGCGTCAGTCGATAGGAATAGATCACCACATGCTCGTTCGCGGCGTGGTTCAAGTAAGCCACCGGCGAAGGCATGCGCTCGACCGAAATCGTGTCGCCCGCCTGGATGCGGCTGACGGTCGCTTCCCAGCGGCCGTAATCGCAGCCGTTTTGATCCGAGAGCGGCGAGTATTTGATTTGGTAGTTGTTCAATTGATAGTTCGGCAGCAGCAGGTCGCTGGTGAACGGATCAGTGCCTTTTTCGATCTCGGCTCGGGTGATGATTCCGTCGCTGTCGGGATCGCGGTTCAAATCGTTTTGCGAGGGATCGGTGCCTTTGACGATCTCGATGAAATCCAATATCCCGTCGCCGTCGCTGTCGACGCCCCAATCGGGCGTCGCTTTCAGCGTGTGCAGGCCCAGCATGCGCACGTCACAGTCGGTGAGTCCGCTTTTGTTGTAAAGTTCGGGCTGGCAAACGGTGACGGAGCGCTTCGCTTGGCAAGCGCTGAGCCCTCCGAGCCGCTCGCAGATTCCGTCGAGCACGCCGGGAACGGCGCTGCGCGGATTGGCCGGATCGTAGCCGAGCTGGGTTTCTTCCAGATCGGTCAGCCCGTCCATGTCGGAGTCGGCTTGCAGCATCCCGTTTTTGCGGGTCGAAGTCATGTTGATCGCGGCCAGGCTGTCGGGCCGCAGGTCGATGCTGAGTTGTCCGATCACCAGCGAGCAGAGCACGTTCTGATCCTGGCTGAAGCTGTCGAGTTGCATGACGCCCGAAGTGCCGCCCTCTTTGGCGACGGCGTCGATGTGCACGGGCACCTGTTGGCGGCCGTAGAAGATCGCGTGAATGCGCAAGTCCTTGCCTTTGGCGAAGGCCGCGTGGCGCATGAAACCCGTGTGCTCGACGATGGCGTCCATATGACATTGGGATTTCTGCGCGGCCGACATGGACGGCTGGTTACAGCCCGTGGTCTCTTCTATTTTGTCGGTCGGTACACCGTCCGAGATGAAGAAAACGTGGTAGCGCTCGGTCAGATTCGGTACGCCGGAAGTCAGATCGTTCACGATCAAGGGCGAGGCGCACTCCAGGGCCGACCGGTAGCTGGTCGCGGCCAGAATCGGCGGCTGTTGCGCGCCGGCGGTCAGATACTTGCCCGTGCTGTGTTTCCATTGCTCGTACCAGGGGCGGTCGGCCTCTTGCCCGTTGTAAAGATTGGTGAGGTCTTGAGTCGCTTTGGCGGCGTTGCCGAAGCTCACGTTGGTGCAGGTCAGGGCACGGCTCGAGCCGCTGCCGGTGATCAGGCCCGCGCCGTTGCTGAAGCCGATGACCGCGAATTGCGCGCCGGTTTGGTTGCCGCACGTCGCAAGGAATTTTTCGACCGCCTTGAAGCGATCGCCCTTAGGGTCCGTCCCTTTGCTGGGATCGAAATACACGAACGGCGAGGAGCTGCGGTCCCATTCGCCGACGTTTGAAGACGACATGTCGATCACGAAAACGTACTTCGCGGGGTCGCCCGGCATCGTGCGGCTGTCCGGGCAATAACTCGCCTTGATGGCCAGGCTCGGCGCCTCGAGCGATTCGATCTCGCCCGCGATCTCCTCGAGCTTCACCTGCGAGCAGTTTTGAAATCCGAAGAGCAGCGCCGGAACGAGCGCGGCCGCCGTCAGGATGATCTTAGTTCTCATCCATCGCCCTCACTTGCTCGAAGTTCGACAGGTCCACCCGCGGGTTGGCGATGCGCGAGTTGACGAAGATGTCCCATTTCTTCACGCGCCAGTACGCGCGGCGCGGATCGTCCACGTCGATGATGCGGGCGACGGCCAAGACGGAGTTGCCGCCCGCGCGTCCGCTCACCGAAATCAGGCGCTGCGAATCGGGGATCAGGATGCGGCCCTGGAAGGCCGGGTCGACCGACGCGCGCGCCGCATAGAGCGGCGTCTGGTCTTGGGCGGCCGCGGCCACGGTTTTGGCGAGCGGCATGTGCTTGAGCAGAACTTCGTTCAATTCGATCCAGATCGTGCCGAAGACCTGATCCTGCAACTGCTCGCGGCCCATGAAATTCACGTGGTAGATCGGGCGCAGATGCTCGGGCACCGAGGCCCACTTCACGTTCGGGTTCAGGCCGTACGAAAAATTGATCGTGTTCGGCGCGCCGTCGCCGTTCGCGTCGATGTTGGCGTCGTCGACCAAGGGGTTGAAACCGTAGAGCCATTCCAGATAGTCGGGGATGCCGTCGGCGTCGCTGTCGAAATCGAAAGGATCGGTGCCAAGCAGCGTTTCCTCGCACTCGTTCAGCGAATCGCCGTCGGAATCCAGCGTCGGGTCGCAGGACTTCGACTTCGCCAGGGCCTCGCAACGCTCGTTGAACGTCGGGTTGGCGCGGAAGCCGTCCAGGCAGTAGCCGTTCGTGCGGCTCAAGCCCGGGTTCGTGCCGAGACCGGCTTCATCCTCGTCGACCACGCCGTCCCCGTCGGAGTCGGCTTGGAGCGCGCCGGCCGCGCTCACCCGGGCGTTGGGATTGATGATGTACATGTGGGTCATCTTAAAGGACGTGCCGCCCTTGGCGGTGCCGACCGGGAAGTACGGCGGCTGATCGTCGGGCGCCTGCCACACGCTGATCTTCTTGCCGAGCGCGTCCCGGAGGGCCCGCACGCGGTCGAGCATCGAGGTCTCGCCCGGGTTCAGCGCCTCGAAGCGCGCTTTTTTGAGCTGCATGAAGTTGATGCGGATTTGGCCCGCGCCGTAGTAGTAGGGCAGCGATTGCATCAAGCCCACTTCGAAGTCGATGTGCTCGTCTTCGTTCGGGGCGGGAAGCCCCCATGCCGTCTCCATCTTCTTGGCCAGCAGCGAGCAAACGCCCGAGCAGTTCTGGTAGTTGTCGGCGCAAGCCGTGCACTGGTGGAAAACCGAAAGGGCTTTTTCGAACTGGGCTTTCAGCGGCGTCACCTTGCCGTCGCTCAGGTACACGAATTCGTATTCGCCGAAGTTCAAGACGCTGCGGTTGTAAAGATCGCGCATGTCTTTTTTGATGGCGTCGAAGGCTTTGCGGAACATCGGCGTCGGGGCCGTGGTGCCCATGCGCGTGTGCTGGTAGCGGAAGAAGTTCGTCGATTGCAAGACGTCTTTATGTTTGTTGTGCTCGTCGATCAGCCACTGGATCGCGACGTCCAGGCGCGGATCCTCAAGGGCGATGAATTCGTCCTTGAGCGGGTATTCCGCCATCATCTCTTCCTGGGCGCGCCCGCCGGTCACCGGCAGCAGCATGACTTTGGCGTTGGCGCGCACGACCGGAGTTCCGGTCTCAAGCGCGCCTTTGATCCACTTGCGGATGATCTTCAGCCGGTCCTGCTCGTGATCGACGCCGAACGAAGTTTCGTAGAACACCGGCGGGTTCGAAGTGAGGTTCGGCGGCGTGAACACGACGCTCGCGCGCGAGATCGGAAGGTTCGCGTTCACCCGGCAGTCCGCGCCCGAACCGCGATGGTCGTTGAAGTTGCCGGCGCGCTTGTTCGGATCCCAAACGGTGAACGGCGTGCGATTGGTTTCAAAGAGCATCCCGCCGTCGACGTCTTGCGGGCATGAACCCGACAACATCGAATTGGACATGTCGACCAGGATGACCAGGCGGCGCTGGGGTATGTAGTCCGACGGGGGTTCAAGG
>DAISHW010000197.1:0-1419 GCA_036822295.1 Bdellovibrionales bacterium
GCGCGTGCGTGATCGCTTGCCAAAGCGAGAACAACATCCCGACCGTCGGCCGCCGCTACGTGATGGAAGGCCGCGAGATGCATTGGCTGCGGATCGACCGCTACTATGTGGGCACGCCGGAAGATCCCGATGTCGTCCACCAGCCGTTGCCTTGCATGCACTGTGATAACGCTCCTTGCGAAACCGTTTGCCCGGTGATCGCGACCGTTCACGGCGAAGAGGGCACGAACGACATGATCTACAACCGCTGCGTCGGCACGCGGTACTGCGCGAACAACTGCCCGTACAAAGTGCGTCGTTTCAACTGGTTCGACTTCACGCAGGTGCAGTCGCCGACCCACCTGGCGCTGAATCCGGAAGTCACGGTTCGCAATCGCGGCGTGATGGAAAAGTGCTCGTTCTGCATCCATCGCATCAAGTACGAAAAATCGAAGGCGAAGATCGAAGACCGCAAGCTGAAGGACGGCGACGTCAAAGTGGCTTGCCAGCAGTCCTGCCCCTCGGATTGCATCGTCTTCGGCGATCTGAACGACCCCGAGAGCGCGGTCGCCAAGGAGTTCAAATCTCCGAAGGCCTACGCGTTGCTTGAGGAGCTGAACGCGCAGCCGGCGGTTCGTTATCAGGTGAAAGTGCGCAACACCGACAAGCTCAAAGGCGAAAAGAAACACCATGGCCCCGCTCACCATGAGGAAAAAGGACATCACGCATGATTCGGCGAGCTCCTTTAATATTAGGTAAGAAGACTTACGAGACCATCACCGACGACATATCGGGCCTTGTTGAACGCTTGCCGGACGCGCGCTTCTTGCTCGGTCTGGGCGGCGCGCAATTTCTGCTCCTGATCTTCCTGGCGGCGCAAGGAATGATCGTTTGGTACGGGATGGGATTGATGGGGGTGAACCATCCGGTCGGTTGGGGAACGGACATCATCACCTTCGTGTTCTGGATCGGTATCGGTCACGCCGGACCCCTGATCTCGGCGGTACTTTTCTTTTTCCGGCAGAAGTGGCGCACCTCAATCGCCAGAACCGCCGAGGCCATGACCGTTTTCGCGGTGATGACCGCGGGGTTGTTCCCGGTGTTGCACACGGGCCGTCCGTGGCTCGCATACTGGCTGCTGCCTTATCCGAACCAGCGCGGACCGCTGTGGGTGAACTTCCGCTCGCCGCTGGTGTGGGACGTTTTCGCCGTATCGACCTACGCGACCGTGTCGGCCGTGTTCTGGTACATCGGTATGGTTCCGGATCTGGCGACCATTCGCGATCGCGCGAAGAACCCCTGGCGTAAGCGCATCTACGGGGCGCTGTCGCTCGGCTGGCGCGGCACCGCCCGCAACTGGAATCATTACGAGATGGTGTACATGCTGCTGGCGGGTCTTTTGACGCCGCTGGGTCTTTTGATGCACTCGATCGTGGGGTT
>DAISHW010000197.1:1429-5492 GCA_036822295.1 Bdellovibrionales bacterium
ATCCTTCCTGGCTGGCACGTGACCCTGTTCCCGCCGTACTTCGTCGCGGGCGCGATCTTCTCGGGGTTTGCGATGTGCATCACGCTGTTCTCGATCATCCGCGAGCTCGTGCCGGTCTTCAAAGACTACATCACCCTTGACCATATGGAGGCGATGAACAAGATCATCATGACCACGGGTCTGCTGGTCGGTTACGCCTACGCGTCCGAGTTCTTCATCGCCTGGTACTCGGGCGTCGAGTTCGAACAGTTCATCTTTCTGAACCGCGCGTTCGGTCCTTACGGTTGGTCGTACTGGATCATGGTGACCTGCAACACGATCATCCCGCAGCTGTTCTGGTTCCGTTATTTCCGTCGCAACATCCCTTGGATGTTCGTGGTGTCGATCTTCGTGAACATCGGCATGTGGTTTGAGCGTTTCGTGATCACGATCACTTCGTTGCACCGCGATTTCTTACCCTCGAGCTGGGGCATGTGGGTGCCGACGATTTACGATTTCGGCGCGCTGTTCGGTAGTTTCGGTTTGTTCTTCACGCTGTTCTTGCTCTACATCCGCGTGCTTCCGGCGATTTCGATCGCCGAGGTGAAGCCGGTCCTTTACGTGGGACGCGACGAGGGGGATCGCCATGTCGGTCATTGATAAGGTCATCGGCGCGATCAGCGCCAAAGGAAAGCCCGGCATCGCCGGCATCTGGCTCGACGAGCACAAGCTGGTCGAAGCCGCGCGCCGCACGCGCGCTTCGGGTTACACGAAGTTCGAAGCGATCTCGCCCTTTCCTCTGCATGGAATCGACGATGCGATGGGGATTCCGTTCTCGTTCATTCCTTGGGTGACGTTCATTTTCGGTCTGGCGGGTTTTGCGTTCGGAACATGGTTCACTTGGTGGGCCTCGGCGGTCGATTGGGCGTTGGTCATCGGCGGTAAGCCGTTCTGGTCGGTGCCGGCGTTCATTCCGGTCATATTCGAATTGACGATCCTGTTCGGCGCTTTGAGCTCGGTCGGCGCGTTGATCTTCATCTGCGGCCTGCCGAAAGTGGATCCGCCGGTGATTGACCCGGCGTTGACCAGTCATAAATTCGCGCTCTTCGTGCCCGAGAACGACACCGGTTTCAACGCGGCTCAAGTGGAACAGCTGTTTCGCGAATTGGGCGCCGTCGAAGTGAAACGGACGGAGTTTTAAATGTCGCGACTTATCTCGAACATCAGCATCTTGATTGCGGCCGTCTTGCTTGCCGGTTGTAACGCGGGTCCGAACCAAACCAATATCGAGATCATGCGCAACATGTTCGATCAGATCTCGGTGAAGTCCCAGGATTGGGATCCGCGTGATGGCGACAAAACCCAAATGCGCACCCCTCCCGCGCACACGGTCGCGCGAGGGCAGAAGCCTTATAAATACGCCGACGATCCGGTGGCGGCCGACAAAGAAGCGAATCCGTATGCGGGCGACTCTTCCGCGGAGCTGCTGACGGTCGGTCATAAAAAATACGAAATCTACTGCGGCATCTGTCACGGCGCGACCGGCGACGGCGCGGGCCCGGTGGCGGATAAAATGGCGGTGAAGCCGCGCAACTTGTTGCTGCCCGATGCCTTGGCGTACACCGACGGCCGCATTCACAACGCGATCGTGATGGGTCGGGGGGTGATGGGTCCGTACGGGAGCCAAATCCCGAACGAGAAGGATCGTTGGGCGATCGTGAATTACGTGCGCACTTTGCAAAAAGCGAAAAAGTAAGGATCAAACTCTATGGCGAGCGTTCACACTGCACCTAAATCCGTACCCGGTCCGCTGGCGGTGAGTCCGAAAGTGAAGTCCCTTTGCTTCGCGCTGATGGCGCTCGGTGTGGCGGCTTTCGTGTTCACGTTGTTCACCGACAAAGAGCGCGCGTGGCATGCTTATTTGACGGGTTACTTCTACGTTTTCGTCTTGGCCATCGGCGGTTTGTTCTTCGCCTCGATCCAGCACATCGCCAAAGCCGGTTGGTCGGTCAACGTGCGTCGTTTCAGCGAGGCCCTGACGGCGTACTTGCCCGTGGCCTTCGTGGGCGGGTTGATTCTGCTTTTCGGTCTGCACTCTTTGTACGAGTGGACACACACCGAAGTGGTTCAAGCCGATCCGATCCTGACTCACAAAGCTCCTTACCTGAACACGACCTTCTTTATCATCCGCATGGTCTTGTTCTTCGCTCTTTGGATGTTGTTCCAGCGCAAAATGGTGGGCGCTTCGGTGAAGCAGGATCAATCGGGGGCGGATCAACTCACGCATACGCAAGTTCCGTGGTCGATCGCCTTCTTGATGGTGTTCGCGCTGTCGTTCTCGCTGTTCAGCGTGGATTTGCTTATGAGCCTGCAGCCGCATTGGTTCAGCACGATTTACGGGGTTTATTGTTTCGCCGGCCTCTTTCAGAGCACCATGGCGTTCATGATCCTGATGATTCTGTGGTGCAAGAAGCAGGGGCTGCTCGAAGGCTATGTCACCGAGGACCACTTGCACGATCTCGGCAAGTTCATGTTCGCCTTCACCGTGTTTTGGGCCTACATCGCGTACTCACAGTACATGCTGATGTGGTACGCGAACATGCCGGAAGAGACGATGTTCTATCTGCCGCGCCTGGCGGGCGGTTGGATGTGGGTCTCGATCGTTTTGCTGCTCTTCAAGTTCATCGTGCCGTTCCTGGCTCTGCTCTCGCGCCGCTCCAAGCGTAACCCCGCGATGCTAGCCACGATCGCGGTGCTGATCCTGATTATGCAATACGTCGACATCTACTGGCTGATCTACCCGAACCTGACCGAGGAGCGGGTCGTCTTAGGCATCCCCGAAGTGCTGATCTGGTTGGGCTTTATGGGCTCGTTCTTATTCGTGGTGACGCGTTTCTTGAGCCAGCACCCGGTCGTCCCGATCCGCGACCCGCGTATCGAGGAATCTCTGCACCATCACGTCGTCTACTAATGAAGTACCGCCGTTCTGGCGGTACTCCTTCACTCTTAACCGCTACATTCTTCTATGGCCGAGTAGGGCTAGGGGTGTTGGACCCAGCGTGATTTGTCTAATGATCTTTTGGCAAAATGGCTTCCCGAGCAAACTCATGGGAGTGGTTGCCAAAGAGTGGCTTGGCAATTCGTAGGCTTGAGTTTGCCAAACGTCTATTTGGCAGATGCCCCCATTAAAATCGCCGCCGTGAGACTTTGCCAAATGGTTACTTGCCAAAACTCGGAGGTAGCAAGGTGCTCCCCACGGGGGCCGGGTGGGTCCGGAAACACGGAGTCACCTGCTATGCTATTGACATGGAGTGGCCACGGGGCCTAAATGTAAATAAATGCTTAGCAAGCAGAATTTCCAACCGACGCTCCTTTCTTCTCTCACATGAGCGCAGTTCGGATTTTTCTTCCCGACAATTCCGTGAAGACCTTTGACCATGAGCCGACCGTGCTCGAGGTCGCGGAATCGATTGGTCCAAGGCTCGCCAAAGACACCATCGGCGGCATGGTCGAGGGCAACCCGGAAATCTTGGATCTCCGCACCAAACTCAAAGACGGTTCGAAGCTCAAGATCATCACGCCGAAAAACCAAGAGTCGCTCGAGGTCGTCAGACACTCAGGCGCGCACTTGATGGCGCAAGCGGTGCAAGAGATTTGGCCCGAAGTGAAGGTCACCATCGGTCCCGTGATCGAAAACGGCTTTTATTACGACTTCGATTCTCCGTTCACGTTCACGCCCGAAGATTTGGAAAAGATTGAAAAAAAGATGAACGAGATCCTGGCGCGCAACGAAGCCGTCGTGCGCGAAGACTGGCCGATCGCGAAAGCGATCGAGACTTTCGAGAATATGGGCGAGCGTTTCAAAGCCGAGCTCATTCGCGATCTGGCCGCCAAGGGTGAATCCACGGTCGGTATTTACAAGCAGGGCGACACCTGGTTCGATCTCTGCAAAGGCCCGCACGTGCAGCGCATGGGTCAGATCAAGGCCGTCAAGGCCCTAAGCCTGGCTCGCGCCTATTGCCGCGGGGCTGAGAAGAACGCTCAGCTCCAGCGTATCTACGCGACCGCCTTCAACGACAAGAAA
>DAISHW010000198.1:0-1687 GCA_036822295.1 Bdellovibrionales bacterium
GCGCGGCGGCCGCGTCCTTGAACTTCCAGATTCCGGTTTCGCTAGCGGTGTGGGTGGCTGCGAGCTTGTTCATTATGGGGTTGATCAATTTGGCTACGAGTTTCTCACTGAGCCTGTTCTTGGCGATCAAATCGCGCCGAATCAAGTTCTCGCAAACCCCGCAATTGCTCGCGCTGCTGGGGCGCCGACTCAGGCAGCGCCCGCTGGAGTTTTTATTGCCGCTCCGGGACCCGCCGTGACGGTATGGCGGCTCAAGAAGGGCGCCGACCGCCGGCTGCGCCAGGGCCATCCTTGGGTTTTCGCGAGCGAGATCGCCCATTCCACGAAAGAGATCTTGCCGGGCGACGTCGTCGAAGTGCGCGACGCTCTTGATCACTTCCTGGCCTTCGGTTACGCGCATCCGAGTTCGCAGATCTGTTTCCGGAAACTCACCGCGCGCGTCAAAGAGACCGACGTTTTGAGCGTCGACTTCTTCAAGCGGCGCTTGCGCCAGGCGCGCGATCACCGTGCGCGCTCGGGTTGGAGCAAATTCAGCCACCGTTGGCTTTACGCCGAGGCGGACGGAACACCGGGCTTGATCATCGATTTGTTTTTGACGGCGAGCGAGGGTTGGCTCGCGGTCGTGCAGGCCTCGACGGCGGGCATGGATCGCGCCTTGCCGGAGCTTTATGAGGCGCTTAAGAGCTTCGAACATGAGCTGGGTCTGCTCAGCGTCGTCGAAGCGCCGACGAGCCGGGCGCGCCAACTCGAAGGTCTGAAGGTCGGCGAGAAGAAACTGGTTTTCGGTCAGATCGGCGAACTTCGCAAACGCCAGATCGTGCTGATCAACGGTTTGAAACTCGAATGCGATTTCTTGGGCGGTCAGAAGACCGGATTTTTCCTGGATCAACAATGGAACGCCCGGCAACTGGCCGAAATGTTGCGCGCGCAGTTCGCGAAGCGCGAGGAGCCGGTGCGCGTACTCGATATTTGCACGTACGTGGGGCAATGGGCGGCGCAAAGCGCGCATGCCTTGCGAATCGCGGAAACGCCCGCGCATGTGACGTTGCTGGACGTTTCCAAAGACGCGCTCGCGCTGGCGGAAGCGAATCTGACCGGGCTGGCCGAAAGGGTCGATACGCTTTGCGCGGACGCTCTGGAAAGCCTTGGCGACGCGCCGGAAACCTCGTTTGACGTCGTGATCTGCGATCCTCCCGCGTTCGTGAAAAAGAAAGCGGATATGGAAGCCGGCGCCCGCGCCTATGTGAAACTCAATCGGGAAGCGCTTCGCCGGGTCAAGCCGGGCGGACTCATGGTCGCCAGCAGTTGTTCGGGCCGCGTGACCTCGGCCGATTGGCGGCAAATCCTGGTCGATGCCGGCCAGAAAGCGGGGCGCATGTTCCAGCAAGTGGCGCTGGGCGGCCATGGTCCGGACCATCCGTTAAGGCCCGAATTCCCCGAGGGCGAATACCTGAAATGCGTCTTAGGCCGGGTCGATTATCCGTTTTGATTTGCGCAGGCCTTCCCCCGCGCGCCAAAATCGAAGAATGAAGACCTTGCCCGAGTGGCTTCAAGCCTATGGCGTTTCGCACCGCCATCCCGCGAACATCGCGTTACATAAAATTTGTGTGCCTTTGATCATGTTCAGCCTGATCGGGCTGCTCTGGTATTTCCCGTACGGGCCGGTCATCTTGTTGCCGGCGCTGAT
>DAISHW010000198.1:1697-3745 GCA_036822295.1 Bdellovibrionales bacterium
TTTCTACGCCCGCTTGGGGTGGAAGCCGTTCGCGATCATGCTCGCGGCGTTTCTGGTCAGTCTTAAGATCGTCGCCACCATGGACAATCATGGATTCCCGGCCTGGGGTCACTTCGTGATTTTCGCGCTCGCGTGGGTGGGGCAATTCATCGGCCACAAGATCGAGGGGCGCAGACCCTCGTTTTTCGAAGACCTGCAATTCCTGCTTGTCGGTCCGCTCTGGGTGCTTCGTGAATCCGTTTGGAAGTAGTCCGTCTCAAAATAAGACGCGCACTCTTTTGACACGCGTATAAACGATATCCGTGCACTGTGCCTTGCCTTGCATTTGGGCTGGTCCCCATCGTGCATCGTCTAATGACGTTTGGGGGGATTCGCGATGACAAATTTAATCAAGGCCACGGCGCTCGCGTTATTGATGTTGACGCTTCAAGGCTGCGCGGAGTCCGTAGTGCTTCCGGAAGAGTCGACCGAGTCGAACTCACAAGCCAGCAACAGCACTCCTGAGTCTTTCGTTCAAGATCCCGGTTCGAATCTGCCGGTGGTGAGCACGCCCAAACTCACGGCGGCCGCCTATAGCGTGGTGTCGGGCTCCGTGGTGCAACTCGCGGTGACGGGCGGAACGGCGCCTTATTCATTCAGCGTCTCGCCGGCCTCGGCGGGATCGGTGAACTCCTCTTCGCTGCGTTTCACGTCGGCCGGCGCCGCGGCGGTGGCCACGATTCGCGTGACCGACGGCGTTGGCAACGCGAATGAGATCGCCATCAACATCTTGGCGGATACAAGCGAGACGGGCACGGGCACCGGAACCGGTACGGGCACCGCCGACAAATACACGGTCTTCATCAACCACATGTACAATGTGGCGCTCGGCCGCGCGCCCGACGCCGGCGGCTTTCAAAACGCGTACACGATGATCACGAGTTCGCCGACCGTCGCGACTTGTCAGGCGCTGATGCGCTTGTATTACGGCGCGGAGTTCGACTCTTACAAATTTTCCGACGCCGATATGATCATTCGTCTTTATCTGGGCGTGTTGAATCGCTACCCCTCGTCCACGGATTTGGATACGTGGCTGAAGTCGGCCCGCAACAATTCCCGCGCGGTCATCAAGGAAGCGTTCATTACCAGTCCCGAAGGCGTGAACCGCTGCAACACCCTGTTGACCGCTCCCTGATCCCGCTGTTAGCGTGTGGGCATGTCGCGCGCGCTTCTTTGCATTTTCATGATGGCCGCTTTCGTGTTGTCGTCGGTGGGCGTGGCCGCGGACGACTGCTGCCCTAAGAGCCCGACTACGGGCACCCATCATTCGGAAGACCTGTGCGTGACCTGCGCGCTTTGCATTCATGCGGTGGGGTTCCCTCTCGCCGCCAAGATCGAATTCTCGACGGACTTCGGAGTTTCGGAATACGCGGCTTACATGTCGCGCCCGGCGCCGACACCGGATCTGGGCGGACTGCTCCGCCCGCCCATCGTTTAAACGCGATCTCGTTCCTTTTCCCGTAAATTCGGAATACGCTTCGTCAGAGAGGACGCGTTCATGTTCGATGCGATCATTCGCTTTTCTTTACGCAATCGCCTGCTCGTCGTGGCGACCACGTGCTTCGTCATGGTGTACGGCGGTTTGGCCTTGCAAAGGCTGCCGATCGACGTGTTGCCGAATCTCAATCGCCCGACGGTCAACATTCTGACCGACGCCCGCGGCATGGCGCCGGAAGAAGTCGAGCTCATGATCAGTCGTCCGCTCGAGACGGCGATCAACGGCACGCCGGGCGTGACGCGGATTTTCTCGACCTCGGCGATCGGCATTTCGGTCGTGCGCGTGGAATTCGATTGGAATACGGACTTGCGCGACGCGCGTTTGGCGGTGAGCGAGCGAATGCAGCTCGTGAAACTGCCGGAGGGCGTGGAGCCGGTGATTTCCCCCACTTCGAGCATCATGGGGGAAATCCAGATGATCGGCGTCGAGGGGACCGCGCCCGCGACGGAGCTTCGCACCTTCGCCGATTGGACGCTCAGACCGCGCCTGCTGTCGATTCCCGGCGTCAGTC
>DAISHW010000198.1:3755-5466 GCA_036822295.1 Bdellovibrionales bacterium
GACCGTGCTGGGCGGCGAGGAGTTGCAAGCGCAAGTCTTGGTCAACGCCGACAAGCTGCGCGTGAAACAGATCAGCGTGCTCGAAATGAAAGAGCGGCTCTCGAAGATCAGCGAGGCCTCGAGCGGCGGCTTCATCGTCGACGGCGGCCGCGAATGGCTGGTCCGGAACTTCGGCCGTATCTTGAGTCATGACGAGATCGCCGAAACCGCGATCGGCCTGCACTTCGGCCGCCCGGTCGTCTTGAGCGACGTGGCCGAGGTGAAATTCGCGGCGGCCCCGAAGCGCGGTGAAGCTGCGATTGCGGGCCGGCCCGGCGTCATCTTGATGGTGCAAAAGCAACCGCAGGCGGACACACTCAAGCTCACGCGCGCCATCGACCGGATGCTCGAATCGTTGAAGGCCGCGGCGCCGGAAGGCGTGTCGGTGCGCGGCGATTTGTTCAAACAGGCGAACTTCATCAACGCCGCGATCGGAAACGTTTTCGAAGCCTTGCGCGACGGCTCGATCATGGTCGCGATCGTGCTCCTGTTGTTTCTGCTCAATGCGCGCACGACGCTGATCACGCTGACGGCCATCCCGATTTCGCTTCTGATCACGGCCATCGTTTTCCAAGCGTTCGGCATCGGCGTGAACACGATGACGCTCGGGGGTCTGGCGATCGCGATCGGCGAGTTGGTCGACGACGCGATCGTCGATGTCGAAAACGTGTTCCGAAGGCTGCGCGAGAACCGGCTCCGTCCGGCGCCCAGGGCCGCGCTCAGGGTCGTGTTCGAAGCCTCGTCCGAGATTCGCAACTCCATCGTCTTCGCCACGGTCATCGTCGTGCTGGTTTTCATTCCGCTGTTCGCGCTTCCGGGGTTCGAGGGGCGTTTGTTCATTCCCATCGGCGTGGCGTACGTGGTGTCGCTACTCGCCTCGCTGCTCGTCTCGCTCACGATCACGCCGGTGCTTTGTTCTTATCTGCTCACGAAAGGCGGCAAGGATCAGGAGCATGACGGCGCGCTGGTGCGCTGGCTGAAGGGTTGGGACCGACGCTTGTTGATGCGGACGCTCGACCGGCCGGGGACGGTGATCGCGGGTTCCGCGTTTTTGGTGGCGCTGGCCGTTTCGCTCATCCCGTTGATGGGACGGAATTTTCTGCCGCCGTTCAACGAAGGCAGCGCCATGATGGAGGTTTTGATCAAGCCCGGCGTGTCCCTCGAGGCGTCCAGCGCGGTCGCGGGTCAAATCGAGGCGGCGCTCATGACGGTGCCCGAAGTGAAATCCATAGGGCGGCGCACGGGCCGGGCGGAACAAGACGATCATTCGGCGGGCGTCCACCAATCGGAGTTCGAGATCGCGCTCAAGGAATCCGCGCGTTCACGCGCCCAGGTGTTCGCGGACTTACGCGAAAAGGCGCGCGCCCGACTTCCGGAGGGCGGCTTCATCAGCCTGAGCCAGCCGATTTCCCATCGCCTGGATCACGTGCTCTCGGGAGTGAAGTCGCAAGTGGCGATCAAACTCTACGGTCCGGAACTCCGCGTTCTTCGCCAGGGGGCCGCCGAGATCCGCAACGCCATTCAAGGCACTCCCGGCGTCGTCGACCTGAGAATGGAGGGGCAAACGCTGTTTCCGCAGTACAAGATCTACGGCATGCGTCCCGATCTTAAGAAGTACGGCATCCTGCCCGGCGACCTGATGGAATCGCTCGAAGCCATGCTGCAAGGCGTG
>DAISHW010000199.1:0-5462 GCA_036822295.1 Bdellovibrionales bacterium
GGGCGCCAAAAGCCCAATCGACCGTTTTCGGCAGCTCCCGCACGCGCTCCCAACCAAAGCCGTGCCGACGCGGCGACCAGTTCGACAGCGAAAGACCGAGCATCGCCCGCAAAGGTTCAGCCCTTTGACGCTTCACGGGTTCGTCGCCGCTAAAAACCGGGATCTCCTGCCATCCCGATTCGAGTTCGCTCCACGGCTGAGTCAGGAATTTCTCACGCCACAGGCGTTCCCACTCGGCGCGCGCGGCGCGGTCTTCTTCGGGAATGACCGGATTGCCAGAGAGCAGAAGCACGCGCGAGAAACGCTCGGGTTTAAAAAAATACGCGCCCAGCGCGAGCCGCGCGCCCATCGAGTAACCGATCAGATTCACGGGCTCGGCGCCCGCTTCCATATCCAAGTAGCCGTGAAAGTTTTCTTCCCAAGGGCCGCCCAGCTCATGTTCGGGCGAAAGCCCCCCGGACGCGTACAGATCCGGCGTCAGCGCCGCCGTCGAAAGCTCCAAGCGCGCGAGCACTTTGTTCCAATCCCGCGGCTGTCCCCAAAAACCGTGCAGCAGAACATTCGTCATGCGCGCTCCCAAGCTTGCCAGAAATTTTCGGTTTGCTCCGCGGAGGGCCGCACTTCGATCACGCGCGGACCCTTCGCCACTTCAAGAGTCCCGACTCGCTCCATGCGCTCATACCGTAAGCTCCACATTTTCGCCCAGCTCTCGAAATTCATATCGTGGGAATTCAGGAAAAGAGGATGGCGGAACATGCGGTTGAAGATCTGCCCGCCGCCATTGTTGATCACGACCAGATTCCAATCTTCGATCGGTCGCGGGCGCAAAGCCCACGGGCCGCTCAAGTCGTACATCACGGACAGATCGCCGAGCAGCGCCCAGTTCGAAAGCCCGGGTGAACTCAACCCGCAGAAGGTCGAAACCAACCCGTCAATGCCGTTCGCGCCGCGATTGGCGAACACATCGGTCGGCGCGTTCAACCGAGAGGCGAAATCCCATTCGCGAATCGGCAGACTGTTTCCCAGGAAGACGCGCGCGTTTTCTGGCATCCAGCCGCTCACGCGTTCGACCCAAGCGGGCTCGCTCAGCGGGAATTCCTGAAAAAGATCCGCGCGGGAGCGCGCGTGTTCGCGATCCAGCGCGCGCTCTTCGGACGACCACGCCGTGAAAGAACGCAACTCCGCCAGCGCGTCGAACGGCGCGGTCGCGCTGGCGCGCGCCAAACCCGAAAAGCGCTGCGCGGTGAAGTTCCGCACGTCCACGCCCGAGTTTTCCAGATCGCGCCAATAACGCAAAGTCGGAACCGTGCCGACGCGGATCACGCCGTCGAATTTCAAGCGCCGCAAAACGCGCTCGCCGCCCCGAATTTCATTTTCGCCCAAACGCCCGCGCAAACGCGATGTGCCTTCGGCAAATACCGGGCGATTCCACTCGCGCAAAAGCGGCGCGACGCGCTCCGCTTCCTTCGCGCGCAAACCCGAAACGATGACCAACGGTTCACGCATGACGGCCCCAAAGCGGTTCGTCGAAACAAACATTCAGATGCACGGGCCTGGAAACGCCTTCAGGAATAGCGCCACCCCATGCGCCTTCGATATCGGCCTCATAACCGACATAGCAGGAATAAAGTCCCGGCTGCACGATCGTTTGCGGAGCGCCCGTGCCCCGATAACGGCGCGGACGATCGGCGGTGACCATGATCAACGGCAAACCTTGATATTCGGCTTCAATGCACGCCGGCAACAGCTCCGCGGCGGCGGTACCAGAAGTCGTGATCACCGCGGCGGGGGCTCCGGCATCGAGAATGCGGCCCAGAGCGAAAAATCCGGCGCTTCGTTCCTCGAAAAACGAATGCACTTGAAAACGCGGATCGCCGTCCAACGCCGCGACGAACGGAGCGTTGCGGGCGCCCGCGCACATCACGATCTCGCGAACTCCGGCGCGATTCAAAGCGCTCAAAATTTCACGCGCGCTTTCGACAGGCGTCACGGCGAGACCCCCAGGCTTCTGAACACGCTTTCGCGCTTCAGGCCGAGTTCGCGCCACTCATCGAGCGAATGGCTCCCGCTCACGATCCCGCAACCGCTGAGCACGCAGGCCCGCGCGCCTTGCCACTGGATATTTCGGATCGCCGCCAAGCACAGCATTCGATCGCCCTCGACAAAACCAAACGGCGCGCCGAAACGGCCGCGCGTCGAGTGAAACTCCTGGCGCTCGAGCCAGTCGACCGCGGGCCGGCGGGGCGAACCGCCGAGCGCCGCCGTCGGATGCAAACGCGCGACGAGCTTGGCGAACTCCGGCGCGCGCTTCAATTGTATACGAATGGGCGTGTATAAATGCTTCAGGATCCCGTAAGAACGCTCGACGGTCGCGCCCACATCGGCGGGCCCCCAATCGCCGAGCTCGCTCACGATATGATCGATGACCAACCGGTGTTCATGTCGCTCTTTCGGGTCTTCAAGCAACGACGGCCCGCCGGCGGATCCCGTACCCGCGAGCGCCATGGTTTCCAAAACACCGTCACGAACGGAGAACAAAACCTCGGGCGTCTGACCGCTCAGTCCTTCACCCTCGAACTCAAACCCGTAACTCCACAAGCCCGCGCGCGGCCGCGTTTCGAACATGTCCGGCGCGAGCGCGGAAGCGAATTCGTAATCCTCGCGCACGACCGGCACGACCTTCGCGAAAGTCCCCGCGGAAATTTCATCGCGGATCTCTTCAAACAGACGCGCGAAAGCGGCGCTCGAAGGCTCGGCCTTGTGCACCATTTCGGGTAGCGGACGGCGGTCGAATCCCGTGAATTCCGCGGGCTCACCCAACCACCACGGCTCGGGTTGACTTAAAGCGAAATCAGGCGCGTAAAACGACAATCGCGAAGCGTCCGGAAAGGCCGACCGGCTTTCAATTTCCAGGCTTTTTTCAAGGCCCTGGCCGAGCAGCCAGGCGATCGCTTTGTTCCGTGACAATTGGCACCATATGCGTTTAAAAATGCAGGCAGAATGAAGCACAAGTCCAAAATGGTCAAGGTAGGTTCCCGCTCGCTGGGCGGTGGACCGTTTTCGGTATGGGCCGGACCTTGTTCGATCGAATCTCTGGAACAGTTTTCCGCCACCGCACAAATCGTACAGTCGCTGGGCGGCCAAGTTTTGCGTGGCGGATTATATAAACTCCGCACCGATCCCAATTCCTTTCAAGGCTTGGGTCGTGAAGCTTTTGAAGTCGTCAAGCGCGTGAAACAAGAAACCGGCATGCCGTTCGTCTCCGAAATCACCGATCCCCGGCAAATCAGCGATTTCATGGACGTCGTGGACGCCTTTCAAGTCGGTTCGCGCAACATGCACAACTACGCGCTTTTGAAAGAGCTCGCGCAAGTGCGTAAACCCGTGCTGCTCAAACGCGGCTTGGCCGCGACCTTCAAAGAGTGGCTGCTCGCCGCCGACTACCTGGTTCAGGGCGGCAACGACGACGTCATTCTTTGCGAACGCGGCATTCGCACCTTCGAAACCGCGACTCGCAACACCTTCGACATCAACGCCATCGCGCTCGCCAAACTTGAAACGCCGTTCCCGGTGCTTGCCGCGGCCGAGATACAGCCATTCCGGGTTGCGCATCTGCACCCCCACCTGGGTGCGCTCGTACATCTCGGCATCGTCGGCCAGCAGGAAGCCGGCCGGCCCGACCGAGCCCATCGTCTGCTGGCGCATCCGCCGGTTCAGATCGGGCGCACCCTTGAACTGCAGCGCCGTCACGTGCTGCACCGTCTGGTCGACCGCCAGCGGCTGGATCACGAAGATCTGGATCTCGGCGATGAACAGGTTCGGGAACACCATCACGTGCGGTGTTCCGTCTATCATGATCCGATGCGCACGCTCGGCGCCGTGCGCGGCCTCCATCCTCGCCACGTAGTCGGGCAGCTTGTCGGGCGTCGTGCCGAACCACGACAGCGGCACGCCGCGCTTGCGGAACTCCGGCCGCAGATCGTTCTCGGTATGGCCGTTGCCGAAGTCGCGCGACACCGCCGTCGACTCGGCGCTGTACAGCGAGCCGATGCCGCTCTGCGCGACCTCGAAGATCGAGGCATGGACGAACGACGGGTGATAGCCGTCGGTCTCGTTCTCGACCAGGAACTTCCAGTTGGCCCTGACCTTGTGCTTCAGAAAACCCGCGGTGATCTGCACCTCGCCCTCGGGCGAGGTGTCGCACAGCGTGTCGATCGCCCGCGTGGCGCCGCCCAGGTGCTCGAGCAGGCTCGGCCCGTCCGATGCCATCGAGGCGAACACGAAGCCGCGATAGCTCTGCATCCGCGCCACCCGCCCGAGGCCGAGTTCGCGCCGGTCCACGCCCTCGTAGCCGGACGGGAACGGATAGCCTCTCAGCGCGCCGTCGTTGGCGAACGTCCAGCCGTGATACGGACAGGTGAACGAACGTGCATTCCCCTGCTCGCTCATGCAGAGCTGGTTGCCGCGATGGGTGCAGCGGTTGTGCAGCAGATGGATCGTGCCGGCCCGGTCGCGGGTCATGATGACCGGCTCGGGCCCGATCGACTTCATCACGTAGTCGTTGGGATTCGGCACCTCGCTCTCGTGCCCGACGTATACCCAGGTGCGGAACCAGATCTTGCGCAGTTCCTGCTGATAGATGTCGGGATCGGTATACAGCGAGCCATGCACGCGGTCGGACCGGACAAGGTCCTCCCAGGCGGGCCGGGACGCCTCGGACACGACGGAAAGGGAGTCACGGACGCTCAACTGCTGTCTCCCGCAGGGATTGTCAGGCCGGTTTGTTTGATGGAACAATAGACCGACTGGACGGTCTATGTCAAATCCCGGCCTCATCCGGAGCTTCGGATCCAGCTCCGGACGGCCCCTCGAAGAGTTTCCGCATGCCCTCAGTCATGTTCATCGACCATACCGGCGCCACCTTCGAGGTCGAGGCGCCGCTCAACAAGAGTCTGATGCAGGTCGCGCTCGACAACGGCGTACCCGGCATCCTCGGCGACTGCGGGGGCTCCTGCAGTTGCGCGACCTGTCACGGCTACGTCGACGAACGCTGGGCCGACAAGCTGCCGGAGCGCTCGGAAACCGAGGTGTTCATGCTGGAGAACGTTCCCGACCTGCGGCCGAACAGCCGGCTGTGCTGCCAGATCCGGATGAAGCCGGAGCTCGACGGCATCGTCGTGCGGCTGCCGGAAGAACAGGTGTGAGGGGGCGCGTCGCCGCGGTTGAGCGCGTCGAGCCCGGCTGAAGGCGCCTGAGCCCGCGTCAGGTCCCGTCGCCGGTGGTCGCGTCAGTCGCATTGGTCGCTTTGGTCGCTTTGGTCGCTTTGGTCGCTTTGGTCGCATTGGTCGCATTGGTCGCATTGGTCGCATTGGTCGCGGCAGTCGCCGTGGACCCAGCGGTCGCCGCCACGCGCCGATGACCGGCGGTGCGCGGCTCGATGCCCGGCTTCAGCCGCCAGTCCC
>DAISHW010000200.1:0-5462 GCA_036822295.1 Bdellovibrionales bacterium
GGTTACCGATATTAGCGACAAGCCTGATCGCCCAGCTCGCCTGGGCGAATTCGGCGGTCACGATCCATTCGCGCCTGACTTCGCAAGAGATCTACGAAATCGTCACGGCTTCCGAGAAAACGGATACCAACAAAGCACCGGGCATTTATTCGATTTCGCGCCGACGCGGTGAAGTGTTGGCCGTCAAAGGCCAGGTTCTCGACGTCGGACGCGGCTTCAACGGGGTCCTGACACAGTTCGAAGGCGGGGGCCAGGGCCGTTACGAGAGCCTGGCGGTGGTGAACGGGCGGCTGACGCTGTTCAACCAAAAAAGCTCGGCCGCCGATCCCAAATCGATCGTCACCCTCGGGGAAAGCGTCCCGCTGCTCGACGCGATGACGGGCACCAAGGTTCAGTTGGCTCCGATCACTTCGACGGCTGAAAATGACCTCACCGTTCAAGTCATCCAGGAGTACGATCAAAACCTCGAGTTGTTCCTGGTCTCGGTGAAGCAACCGAACCTGCACGGCAATGGCATCACCTTCGCGGCGATGATCAAAAGAAATTCGGCCAATCTTGAACTGGCTGAAGAACCTATCGTCATCGATTACACCTTCCTTTCGGGAAGCGAAATACGCAAGCTCTACGTCGGCGACTTTCATTTGCTTTCGCGCAACCACATTCTTAGTGCCGCGCAACCCGTCAACGGCGACGATCGCATCACCCGCCGTTACCGCGAGACCTTGGGCAGGCTCGCGGGCGAACTCCGCGGCAAGCAAAAACAAGCTGCGGACCTTAAGAATCGCGACAAGAGCGTTTTAAAGACGCTCGATCCGGAAACGGGCCGGCCGCTCTCCCCGCCGCTCTTGAACATGCGAACCCGGCGGGTGAGCGTGGCCGAGCTCCCCGTTTACCCGCTGACGCTGAAGCCTTTCCCTATCTATTATCGAGTCGACCCGTTCCAAAACGGTTCGGGACTTTTTTTCGATAAAATCGATGATCACGTCCGCTCCGGCCGGGCGCCGGCGAATTTAAACGGCCGCGTCGATTATGATGCCAAAAGCCACTCCTTTGAAATTCGCGATCTTTCCCGCGCGGGCAAGCAAATCTATCCGTTCAAACCGGAAGTCGCGGTCTCGGCGGTCATCGACGGCCGACACCATCTGATCGTTCACAGCCCCTCTTCGGGCATGTTCCGCGCGTTGGACATCGAAGATCTCATCCCCGCGGAGCAAATGAGTTCCTTTAAGAACGTATCCGCGATCGTGCGCGAAACCGAACCCTCGAAAACGAACGGCGCGAATCTTCACGTCATCATCTCCCGCCAAGGAAAACAAAGCCCCAAAACCTCGGTATTCAAAGTGGCCGACACCAAGGGCTACATGCGCATCGTCGATTCGTTCGACATCTCGAACCAATATTACGATTTCACGGACTTGAAAAATCGCCTGAGCGAACCGTCAAACGCCCAAATCCTTTTCGACAACGTCAATAAACGCTTGCCCAAGAATGGCGAATCTTTGGCGGACAACGCCAAAGCCGTCATCGAATCTGTTCCCTATTTGGACCTGACGGAATCAAGCTCCATGTCGAAGCGCCAAATATACAAACGCCCGATTCGCGTTTCCAAAATCAGTCAGGGCTTCGAATGGCGCTACTACAATCCCGAAGGCGTCATCCGCAAACAGTCGGGATTTTATCTGAAGACCCCGGACGCGATCGTGCAGATGGGCGGCAACGAACCGGCCGAAACTTTCGTGCAAGGTCGTCTTTTGACCGTGGATGACCAGAAGACGGCGATGCAAACGCGCGGCCAAAAGAAAAAGAATAAAAGCAAATTTTTGCCTGACGATTTTGAACCCGTCGTTCTTGACGCGCGTTTGAGCTTGGATAACGAGGAACGTCAACTCAAAGTCGAAATGGTGCCTTACCTGACCGGCGATCAAGAGGCCGGAGCGAAAGTGGGCTTCAATCTGGCGATCGTGATCCGTGACCCTATGGAAAGCGAGGGCGTGAATCCGCTTCTTACGACTCTGACGATCCCGTTCCCGTTCAAGCGCTTCCAAGGTTTGAAACTGATTCAAGGCCGCCGCCTGGCCTCGGGCGACCTTTCGCTGATCGTGTTCGCGGGCAGGGACGAGGAGATCGCCGACGGGGTTTCGCCGACCCGCGGTGGGCCGGGCGTCGCCGTCTTCCCGATCAAATTTTCGGTGGTGCGGGCCAACCCCCTCGACAACGTCGTCTTTAAAGTCGAAACCGACGAAGTCGCCTGGATTCACTCGGGCGATCTCAGCCCCGTCGCGATGAAGAACCGGGTGACGTTCGACAGCGCGGGCAACGCGCTTTGGATCAATAACGGCGAGCTCGAGAAAACGGACAAGAATTACAATGTCAGTTTCTTGAACCGTTTCCGTTCGGAAAAGCCGTTCTTCCCGAATCAGGGCATGAACCGCGTCACGATTCGTTACGAGGAGACCGTCGACGACGAGTTCGACATGTCTTTCCGCCGGGAAAGCAAGTGGCTCGTCGATTACAAACAAAAACTGGTCACGCGCTTCCCGTCTTTCGGCGTATTCCTTGACGAGATCGAGAAAAAGAAGAAGGCCGAGGAAAAGGAAAACAAGAAACGGCGCAGCCGCAACGTCGTCAAAGAAGTTCTGTTCCCCGATTTGAACGACTATCTGAACTCCCTTACCGAGACTCGCCATCCGAACGATCACCGGGTGCTGTTGGTCGATCCGGGCCTTTACAACGAAGTTCGCAATCTCATGATGAACCGCTTGCTCAGCAATGAAGAAGGCAACGAGTTCCGCTTGAGCTCGGACAAAATGCGCCTTCATGTTTACGATCCCTCTTTCTTGCCGAGAGAAACGGAAGAGAACCTGGCCCGCATCGGCAACAACCTGTCGCGCAAAGAGCTGCTTTACATCGACATGGAGAGCTTGGTTCAGGCCGAGCAAGCCAACGCCCCGGCCTCGCTCCGCAAGATAGAAAAGACGGTCGCCGACGACGAATCGGACGAAGACGCCGAGGAAAACGGCGACGGCACCGAGAGCGAGGACGCGCAAGACGAGCGACAAGCCGCGCACGACCAAGACAATAAAGACGACGAGCGCGAGGCCGAGGAAGACGACTCTGAGACTGACGAAGGCGGCCGCCGCGCGATTGAAACCGCCCGTATGTTCGCCGACCCTCAAGATCAGCTCTTCCCTTACGCGCGATTGGCGTATATTCCGCTGCAGGGCGAGCCGATCTCGCTGCGCCGTTATCAGAGTCCGCTCCCGCACACGCGCTTCACTTCCTTCACGCTCGCCACTCCCGCGCAATGGCGCAAGATGATCGAGTCTTACCCCGAGGAACAACAAGCCGGGGTTTTCAAGAATTACAAGATCGACGCGCGATTCCTGACGGCATCCTGGTCGGTGTGGAGTCCCCGCTCGAGCAAGGCCACGAAAGAGACGATCGAGTACCATCGCAACCCGATCTCGCGCGACGAGTATCAAGTTTTCCAAAGCCTTGAACGCTTGCTCACCGATTTCGCGAAATCGGGCTCCGGAGCCAAACACCAGCTTCTGGTCGTGCCGGAAGAAATCAAGCCGCTGGTTTACAAGCTCATCATGACCCGCTGGGCGACCGATCTGCGCGAACTCAACGGCGATTGGAACTACAAGAACAAGAACCTGGCGCTTTACCAGGTGAACAGCCCCGCCGTCACTCAAGAGACCGTAATCGACAACTACGAGAGCATGCACGGCTCGCTCGTCAATCGCCGTCCGGTGCTGCTGGCCGACATGGCCGATCTGTTGAAGATCGGGCGCCCCGGTTCCGAAAACCGCCCGTTCCGTTTGCGCGATCCCGTCAGCGCCGGTAAAAACGCCGACGGCATTTTGAATCCCCTGGAAATGAACCAGGCAGAAGAGGCGCCGGCCGAAGGGACTTTGGAGCGCTCGCAGCTCCCGCACATCATTTACATGATCGCCTCTGAGGGGAAGAAGATCCAGCCCAAGAAAGCGCGCGGCTGGAAGCTGAACCAAGAAGTGATTCCCAAGATCCCGACGATCATCGTGACCACGCAGAAAGAACTCGAGGAGCTCGATCAGGACACGGCCTTCGAACAACGCTTCATGGATATGAAAGAGATGTTCCAGACCGTGACGCTCGATAAACCCGTCGATGAGGACAAACGACGTTTGGTCGAGGATCTTTTCCGGCGTCCCGAGATCGCGAGCCTTCAATACGGTTTCCGTCACGAGAACCTGCCGTCCGAAGAGGCTCGGCGCCAATTGATCGGTTTGCTCATCGGCAAGGTCGAACAGATCAGCCACCAGATGGGCTATGAGTCGACCTACGCGTTCCTGAAGATCTACGTGACTCTCAAGCGCGCGTTGACCGAGGACGCGGAGCTGCGCCGCCTGCGCGAAATCGATTCGTCTTACCTTTTCCGCCTGTTCTCGAAAGTTTTCCCGCTGCCGCTCTCGTACAGCATCCTGCGGCCCGACGACCCTTGGCAGAAATTGAAAGACCCGGACAAGGCCGCCCGCGGACTTCAAGAGATCGGTTACGAAGGTTCGATCGAATTCAAGGCGCGCGTCGTACGCGGTGTGACGGCGCACACCCGCGGCGGCACCGAAGCCGGTCGCAAAATCCCGAGTTCGGTGGTCCTGATCGGCGAACCCGGCACCGGCAAGTCGTTCATCGTCGAAAGCGTCGTCAAACTGCTTGGCCTGAAAATTTACGATTTCAACAAGCCGCAGGACGAGGACGTCGGCGCGATGTTCATCCGCGTTCAAGACATCGTCGAGAAGGACGATCCGACTCACCCGGAAAAGATCAGCGTCGACAAACTGAAAGCGCACATCAGCAACTTCTTGAGCATGCCGATGGGCTGGCGCGGATTGATCTTGTTCGACGATCTTCACAAAGCCGCCAGCACCCCGATCTTGAAAGAGATCATGACCTTCATTCAGCAGCTGTTCGAAGCCAACAACGGCTTGATCAAGGTCCGCCGCATGGGCGTCGAAGCGAACCCCGGAGAGATCCGCGAAATACCCGTCCGCAACCTTCAGCTCGCGATCACGCTGAACCCCACCAAAGACAAAAAGAAGCGCGAACGCTTCCTTGACCGCTGGGAAAGCAACAATCCCGTGATGGAGGCCGTCGCGGCCTTGACCCGGGACAATTATCAGCTCGAAGACTCGGTGTTCTCGCGGGTTGGCGACGTGATCGATATGAGCGAGTTTCCGCGCGAAGCGAAGGTTCCGACCCTGCTCAATAAAATTCGCGAGGCGAATCACCATGAGTTCTCGTCGCACCCGCGCGTGGTGGCCGTGACCCCGCGCACGCTCGATGTGCTGGTGAATGCCTTCCCGCATTCAAACGCCCGCGATTTCATCACGCCCGCCACTTATTCGCTGCTTAGCCTGCCGAACCACCTGCCCCGCGCGCCGATCTACATCATCGATCCGACCAGCGACTTCCTTATG
>DAISHW010000201.1:0-5094 GCA_036822295.1 Bdellovibrionales bacterium
ACGCGGCTCGTGAAGGAGTTGTTCGCCGATCGCTCGCCGGTCGGCGAAATGATCAAAATAAATAGAATCAGCTTTCAGGTCATCGGCGTCCTGCCGGAAAAGGGCTTCGCGGGCCCGCAGGATCAAGACGACCGCATCATCATTCCGGTGGCGACCTCGATGCGTCGCTTGTTCGGGAAATACTACGTCGATCTGATCGAGATCGAAGCCGAAAGCAGCGACAAGGTCGCCATAGCCCAAACCGCGGGCATGGATCTGATGAACATGCGCTTCCATGTTCCCGAAAACAAACGCGACGACGCGTTCGACGTGCGCAACATGGCCGATATCCAGGCGGCGATGTCGGCGACGACTTCGACGATGACTTTGCTCTTGTCGATGATCGCCGCGATCTCGCTGCTCGTGGGCGGCATCGGGATCATGAACATCATGCTGGTGTCGGTGACCGAGCGCACGCGCGAGATCGGCCTGCGCAAGGCCGTCGGCGCCACCAGGGGCGACATTCAAACGCAGTTTTTGATCGAAGCGATCGTCATCAGCGCGGTCGGCGGGTTGCTCGGACTGGTGCTCGCGTGGGTGGCGACGATACTCTTGTCCTTGATCGCGGGGTGGGCGACGTCGATCTCGGTCAGTTCGGCCATTTTGGCGTTCTTCTTCTCGGGGGGAATCGGCGTGATCTTCGGACTTTATCCCGCGCGCAAGGCTTCGCGCCTGGCGCCGATAGACGCCCTGAGATACGAGTGAATCACGGCGCGGTTTCGATCCAAGCGCGTATCGTCGCGACGCGGTCTTCGCTCATACCGCCGCTTTGGGGCATGTCCTTCGGGCCTTGCGGACCGGCGCTGCCGATCAAACGAAAATAGAGCGGGGAGTTTTCAGGATCGCCTGCGATCATCAAGCCTTGATCGATCAGCGCGGCTTCGGACAACGTGTGGTACGCGTGGCAACCGGCGCAGTTTTCGGTCATGACCGCTTTGGCCGCGCGGTACTCCGCCGTTCCTTCGCCGCTGAAGGTGGAGTCGTCGGTCACGCTCGAATTCTCGGTCTGTAGACACGAGACGAGCGTCAGGCAAAATCCCAGAGCTAAAAGAACCCGCGCCTTCATGACCTAACGAGCCTTCTTTTTCGTCGCGGTTCCCGCCGTGCCGCGCTTCACGGCTTCACCGGCGGTGATCGGCAAGTTGACGGTGACCGTCACCTCGTCTTTCACGCCGGCTCCCATATAGCGCACGTTCGTGATGTCCACCGATGAAATCTTCATGGGGAATTCGGCGGTCAATGTGCCGCCTTTGATTTTGTAGGTGCCGGCGACCTCGACCGTTTTGCCTTTGATTTCCAGAGTGGCCTTGCCTTTGCCGTCCTTGCCCTCGGCCTTCACCAATTTGGCTTGGGGATATTTATCGGTCATCAAATGCTCGCGCGTGTGTTTGTCGCGCAGCTCGATGCCGGTGGTCAGCGACGTCATGTCGATGGTCACGTTCTCGGATTTCACGCCTCCGTCGGCGGTTTTCTGAACCGAACCCGTAACCTTTTTCGTTTCCGCCTTGTAACTGCCGGCGGGGCTGATGCGCACGGCGATCGATACGTCACCGGCGTGCGCGGCGAACGAAAACAGCAATGCGGCGGGAATAAAACGAAACATGGCGACTCCTTAGCTTGCCTGTGTCTTTCATGATAGCTAGGCTGGAATCACAATGCTATTCATTCTCGGCGTATTGGCACTCTTCAATTCACCTTCGGCTTGGGCCTATCCTGAATTCATTGGCTATAAGTACAGCTCGTGCGTGACCTGCCATTACAACGGACACGGCAACGGTCCGATCAACGATTACGGTCGCGCGCTTTGGGCCACCGAAATCGCGGGCCGGGCTTTGGCCTTGGGGCGCACGCCCGAAGAGTTGGGGGAGGCGTCGGGATTTCTAGGCCGCCGCGAGTTGCCCTGGTGGTTCCGCCCGGGCCTGAAGGGCCGCGGTCTGACGATGCGCACTTCGCCCGGCGGCGACAGCACCGATCGCTTCATCATGATGCAGGCCGAAGGCAACGTCGCTTTGTTCTTCGATCGCGATCAGAGGCACATTTTCGTGGGCTCTTTCGGCCACGCGCCGATCCCGAATCGCTTGAGCGGCCAGCCGGGTGAGTATGAGGTCGATCAGTGGATCTCGCGCGAACATTATTTCCGCTGGCAAAAAAACGAAGTTTTATGGATTTACGCCGGCATGATGGACAAGGTTTACGGCATTCGCACGGTCAACCACACAGCCTATAGCCGTTCGCGCACGGGGCTGGCGATGAACGACCAGGCGCATGGCATCGTCGCGCATTGGATTCAACCGAAATACGAATTCACCGTGAACGGTTTCGCCGGAAACCTTTATCAAGAGGCCGATCTTCGCCAAATGGGTTTGTCGTCCATGTGGGAGTACGAATACGCCGAGGCCAAGCGCTCGGGCTTCGGCAACGGGGCCGCGGTGCTCGCCGAGCTCGGATTGATTCGCAACGAGCCCAGGACCGGTAAAGCCCAGCTCGGTTACTACCTGTACAGCGAGGCCATCCAGAAGATCGCGCGCGGTTATCACGCGTTCGTGGGCCTACAGATGTACAAGGGCCGTATGGAGGCCGATCAGAGCGATCTGTTCAAGACCAGCGTCGGCGCGCTGATGTTCCCGATGCAGCGAGTGGAGTTCCGCTTTGAACTCGAGAATGCGAAGCAGCTCAACCAGTCCCCGAGCGTCCGTCGTGACACGTGGGTGGCGCTCATACAGGCGCATCTGTCGTTATGATAAATTTAATTTGTATATTCGCGATTTTAAGTTCCGGATTCCAAGCGGCCGCGCAAGCTCAGGCCAAATCGAAGACGCGCCCGCGTAAGCCCTGGATGCAAGAGGTCCAACTGGGTTACACGATCTGGCAAGAGTCGATCGCCTTGAAGAACGGCGCCTTCGAGACCAAGATGCAGGCCCAAACTCAAGGACTGCTCGCCAATTACGGGTTAAGCAAGGCGTTCAGCCCGCGCTGGGTGGGCGTTTACGGCATCGATGCCGCGATCGGTACGCTCAAAGGCAAGGGCGAGTCGGTCGGTATCGCCGACGAGCTCAAAGGTCAGCTTTGGTACATGGTGGGTTTGAATCTCGGCGTGATGTACCGGACGTCGGCTTCCAGCGCGATCGGTTTACACATTCCCGCGCATTACCGCATGATCAAATGGAAGCTCGATGCGGGCAGCGCGCTCGAAACCGAGCGCGACGCCTCGTTCTCGATCGGGCCGGGCCTGGTCTTCGAGAACAAGGTGAGCGACGCGAGCTTCGTGCGCGTCGCGGTCACCCAACATTATCAATGGGAGGCGACGATGTTCGCCTTCTCCTGGAAGTATCAGCTCTAGCTCTGATATTTGGATTTGCGGCGCGGAGGATAGTTCCCGTGTTTCTTCGGGCCTTTCCAATGCGGCTTACGCCGCGGAAGTGAATCGCCTTCGCGCTCCGGCCGCTCGCGCTCAAAGCGTGGGCGTTCACGACGAGGGCGTTCTTCGCGGTCACCGCGCTCTGCGCGATCGGCATAAGCAGGGCGCTGGGGACGGGGAGCCATGCGGGGGCGCTCTTCAAAAGACTCTGAGAACACTTCCGGGAACTTCATGGCCAGGAAGCGACCGGCGACTTCTTCCGGCGACATCGTGCCCAAAGCTTCACGCCATTCAGGGCTCAGAAGTTCAATCGCGCGCGCAAAAGTCTTCTGTTCTTGGAAAGAGCTCAAAAGCGCGTTCACTTTTTTCTCGCCGACCGCTTTGCGGGTGGGGATCACGCCCTCGATGATTTTGCTTTTGGTCAGGCGCTCGATCTTACCCAGTAAATGGCGATGGCTCGGGGTGACCAAAGCCATCGCGATCCCGGCTTTGCCGCTACGGGCGGTGCGGCCGATGCGGTGAACGTAGTTGTCGAGTTCGCGCGGGATCGAGTAGTTGATCACATGGGTGACGTCTTTGACGTCCAGGCCGCGAGCGGCGACGTCCGTGCAAACGCAGATCTTCACGCGCTTCGAGCGGAAGTCCGCCAAAGTCATCTCGCGGGCGGCTTGGGTTTTGTCGCCGTGAAGCGAATCGGCTTTGTAGCCGCGCTCGTTCAGGTAGCGGGTCAGATCGACGACCAGATTTTTAGTTTGGCAGAAGATCACGCCGTAGAAATCGTCGGCCGAATCGATCAGCTTGCACAAAATTTCGGGCTTATTCTTCTCTTGGGTCATGTAGTAATACTGCTCGACCGTGCTCGACAGCATCTCGCTGCGGTTCACCTGCACCTGTTGCGGATCGGTCAGGAATTCATCGGCGACTTTGCGCACCGACGGGCTCATGGGGGCCGAGAAGAGCCACGTGCGGCGGCTTTCCTCGGGCACGTTGGACAAAATGGTTTCCATGTCTTCGCGGAAACCCATCGAGATCATTTCGTCGGCCTCATCAAGAACCACCACGCGCACGTCATCGAGTTTCAAACGTCCGCGTTCGATGTGATCGATCAGGCGACCCGGAGTGCCGACGACGATCGGCGCGCCCATCTTCAAGCCGCGGATCTGCTCCTCATACCCCGCACCACCGTAGATGGGGAGCGCGCGGATCTTCATGTGTTTACCGAGCAGCGAAACCTGATCGGCGACCTGCAACGTGAGTTCGCGGGTCGGGCACATGATCAGCGCCTGAGTTCCGCGATGATTCGGATCGATCTTCTCGAGCAGCGGGATCGAAAACGCGGCGGTCTTACCGGTGCCGGTCGCGGCTAAACCAATAAAGTCGGTGTCTTCGCCAAGCAGTATCGGCAGCGTTTCGGCTTGAATGGGACTGGGTTTTTCAAAGCCCATATCGCGGATCGCACGCGCTACGAGCGGGGACAGTTGCAGACTCGAGAAATTTTCCATTTCGCTGTGGTATCATGTTTTTACGGCTTTGCGTTAAGATTTCGCTAAACCGGGTAGGATTTGCAATTTGACGTGCCTACTCGCTGGCGGTTTGCTTACCCAGGACCTTGAAATCGCATGGGTGTGAGTGAATTACTGCGCACTTTGTTGGGTGCGGCGCTCGCCGTTCCAGTAGCGCTGTAAAAGATCGATGCG
>DAISHW010000201.1:5104-5448 GCA_036822295.1 Bdellovibrionales bacterium
TCTTCGGGCGCCAGCCAAAGCGAGAATTCATCGCGAATGGATTCGGGCGTCAACGCCATCAAGCGGGCGCGGACGTCGGGGCGGACACTCTGGAAGTATGAACGAAAATAGCGTTCGTATTGGGTTGGTCCGGCCGGTTGGGGATAGGCGTAACCGTAGAGCACGGAGCTGGGCGCATGTGAATCGTCGAATGCTTTGCCGACCCCGCGAAGAATCCATCCGTCCGGGTGCTCCAGATTTTTTTCGCCCCGCGGTTGGGTGCCGAAATCGATCAGGTAATCAAAGAGTAAAACCGTAGACCAAACGGGCTTGATGCGGGCCGAACGGATTTCGCGTTTCAACCG
>DAISHW010000202.1:0-5401 GCA_036822295.1 Bdellovibrionales bacterium
CAGTCGGCCTATTCCGAAATCGAATTCGAAGCCAAGGCATGGCCGAACTTCGAAGTCGCCGATCTGCACCGAATTCTTGAAAAATACGCGTCGCGCGAGCGGCGTTTTGGTCGCACGCCGGAGCAAATTCGTTTACGCTAAGACGTATGGCGGACACTTCATCGACATTCTTTAAGCGCGTGGCCTCGGGCTTGCTGGCGGCCGCGATCCTGCTTTCGCTGATTTACTTTCAAGGCCGCAACGGGGTGCTCACCGCCTGCGTGATCGCGACCGTGTTGGGTATACGCGAATTTTCACGCATGGTGTTCACGCAGTGGAACATGCCGGCCCTGCTGCCGCCTTTTTATGCACTGATCTGCTTGTGCCACTTCGCGCTGATCTTCATGTATCCGGCGCACGCCGATGCGCTTTTTGCGGGCGCCTGCATCACGTTCCTGGTGAGCGCGATATGGATCACCCGCGGAAAAGTCAGCAATGAAAACCTGTGGGCGGCGATCGCGATCGGAACTTTCGGTTTGGTCTACACCGTCCTGTTCCCGAGCTATGCGGTCGCGGCGGCCCGGCTCGAGGACGGGGAAAAATGGGTCTTGCTGCTTTTGCTGGTCGTGTTTTTCGGAGACATCTTCGCCTACTTCGGCGGCCGTTGGTTCGGTAAACATAAATTCATGCCCATGATCTCACCGAACAAAACTTGGGAGGGTTCGCTCGCGGGACTGTTCGGTTCCGTCGCGGCGGGCACGGTGCACGTGACGGGCTTTAGTGACGTGGCCGTATGGAAAACCATGCTCTTTTGTCTGGTCTGCGGAGCGGTGGCGCAATCGGGGGATCTTTTGATCTCGCTCTTGAAGCGCGTGGCCAAAGTCAAAGACACCGGAACCATAATGCCCGGTCATGGCGGCGTTTTGGATCGTTTGGACGGTGTATTCATCTCTTGCCCCCTGGTCTACGCGTTCGCGCTTTACGTGACCCAAGGCTAGTCCCCAGTTTCGACTGGAACGATTGGCCATTCAAACTTACAATCGAGCCATGAATATCATGACGGGCTTACAAAGTTTCGCATCCGGTATCGGTCCCTTCTTCTTGCTTCTGGGTCTTTTGATTTTCGTGCACGAGATGGGGCACTTTCTGGTCGCCAAGTTTTTCAAAGTGCGGGTCGAAACGTTCTCGCTCGGCTTTGGAAAGAAGATTTTAAGTTTCAAGCGCGGTGACACGACCTATGCGCTTTCCCTGATCCCGCTCGGCGGATACGTGAAGATGTACGGCGACGATCCCACCGCCGACATCCCCGAGAGCGAGAAAAAATACGCGTTCTTGCATAAGCCCGTATGGCCGCGCGTGGCGATCGTGCTGGCCGGTCCTTTGATGAATCTGCTTTTCGCCGTCATCTTGTTCACTATGATCGGCGCGATCGGCGTCGAGATGGCGGGGCCTTTCGCCGGCGACATCCCGGAAAACAGCAAAGCGTATGAAGCCGGCTTCCGCTCGGGCGATAAGATCTTGAGCATCAATCGTCAGCCGACCGAGACTTGGTCGCAGGCCAACAAGATACTGGAAAAGTCCGGCGGGCGGGCGGTGCAGGTGACCGTTGAACGCATCAACGAAGCCCAACCGCTGACCTTCGACGTCGCGGTGCCGTTCGGTGAGAACGAGAATATCTTCAGCTCCGAGCGCCAAGTCGGCCAGATCCCGGGCCTGACGCAAGAATCGCGCTCGACATTGGTCGGCGTGCGCGATCCGCAAAGTCCCGCGGCCAAAGCCGGCATTCAGTCGTTGGATCTTTTGGTCGCGGTCGACGGCCAAAAGGTGAATTACTGGCGCGAACTGCAACCGATGCTGTTCGGCTCTCTTCAACCGGGCGAAACCGAGATCACTTTGCAGGTTCGCGACGTGCAAAAACCCGAGACCGCGGAAAACTTGCGCAGCGTGCAAGTGGCGGTGCCCGCGGGTTGGAACGAGAAAACCGATCTTGCCGACTGGCTGGGTTTGGAGCCCGCCGAGCTTTACATTTATCAGATCAAGAAAGATTCGCCGGCCGACAAAGCCGGCGTCCAAGCGCGAGACCGCGTGGTGCGCATCAATAACGAGGACGTTCACACTTGGAGCGACGTTTTGACGCGCGTGAAGGGTTTCGACTCGACCAGCGACGGCTTGGATTTCACCGTGCTGCGCGCGGGGCAAGAAGTGACCGTTAAACTCAAGCCCGAGATGACCGAGCTCATGACCAACAAAGGCCAAGAGGAAAAACGTTTCACCGTCGGTATCGTGTCGGGTTTTTTCCCGGCGGGACCCGAGACGACGCTCTACCGCGTTCACGGCCCGCTCGCCTTGTTCACGCACGGCGTGAGCGAGACGATGAAATGGACCGAGTTCGTCGTGATGAGCATGGTTCGCCTTGTTCAAGGCGACGTCTCCGCGAAAAACATCGGCGGGGTCATAACCATTGGTCGCGTGGCCTCGCACTCGTTCGCGGCCGGCATGTCGGCGTTCCTGCACACGATGGCGATCATTTCGATCAACCTGTTCTTGTTGAATCTTTTGCCGATCCCCATCTTGGACGGCGGGCACCTGGTGTTCTACACGATCGAAGGCTTGCGGGGGGCGCCGCTCAGCATGCGGAAAATGGAACTCGCCCAGCAGATAGGTCTTATGCTTTTGATGTTTTTGATGGTATTCGCCTTCTTCAATGACATCACGAACCTGCTTTACAACCGTTGGTAGTTCCCGATGATCCTGCTGGCCGTGGACACCAGTCACGCCGGCGGATCGCTCGCCATCGCCACCGGCGATGGCGTCCACCAAGTGAAGTGGATCAAGAAGGCCATGCACTCCGAAGTCGCCACGCTGGAACTCGAAAACGTTCTTAAAGATTCCGGTCAGAAATTGAACTCGCTCACGCACTTAGCGGCCAACGTCGGCCCAGGTTCGTTCACCGGTCTGCGGGTGGGCCTGAATTTGGCGCGGGCACTCGGATTTTCACTGGGACTGCCGGTCATGGGTTTGAGTTCTCTGGCCGTTTTGGCTCACAAGAATGCCGCTCCGGGCGAGTCCATCTTGGTGGCGAGCAAAGCCGTACAAAACTATTTTTATATGGCCGCGTTCGACGGCGCTCTTAAGCCCTTGGTCGAGCCGGCCTCGATGGTCAGGGAAGAGATGGACGCCGTTATCCGGCGCTGGCACCCCACCAAAGTCCTGATTGAAGGCGAAACGCCGAACTTCACCCCCGAAACCGATGCTCGTGACCTGGTCCAGGCCGCTACAGCCGGCCGAATTCACTCGAGTTTTTTTTCGTGGCAGGACGTCAAACCACTTTATGTTCGCGGTTCCGAGGCCGAAGAGAAAATGAGACGCGGGCTCCTTAAGCCCGTTTAAACGAAGGCGAACGTGGAATCGAACACTGCCAATAGAGCCGAATACTCGCGCGTGCGCGGCCGACTGGAGCCGGGCTCGACGATCATCGCCGTCGGCGGCGGCAAAGGCGGCGTGGGAAAATCTTTCGTCAGTTCGAGCATCGCGATCTTTCTCTCGGAGCTCGGCTACGACACGCTGGCGGTCGATCTGGATCTGGGCGGCGCGAACCTGCACACCTCGCTCGGCGTTCCCTTGCACAACAAGGGCATCAACGAGTTCATTTCCAATCCGAACCTTGAACTCACCGATCTGATTCAACCGACGCATTGGCCGAAGCTGCAACTCGTTTCGGGTTCGAGCGAAATGCTCGGCACCGCGAACATCGATGAACTCTCGCGTACGCGCTTGATGTCTTCGATCTTCCGTCACAAAACGGATTACGTGATCCTGGACTTAAGTGCGGGCACCCACAACGCCACCTTGGATTTTTTCCTGATGGCGAAGCACAAAGTAGCCGTGTTTACCCCCGAGCCTTCAAGCGTCGAGAACGCTTATCGTTTCTTGAAAGCGAGTTTCTTCCGCAAGCTCCGCCGTTACGAACACCAATTGAATTTAAAATCGGCGATCGACGATTTGCTGGACAATCGCGAAGCCAACGGCATCAAGAACCCCGCCGACATGATGAAGGCGCTTGTCGAGCGCCAGCCGGTCATGGGTTTGAAGCTCAAGAACATCATGCAGGACATGAATTTCGGGATCGTGCTCAATCAAGCGCGCACGCGCCAAGAAACTGAAATGGGCCACGCGCTTCGCAGCGTCTGCAATAAGTACTTCGGCTTCCCGTGCGAATTCCTTGGCGGGCTCGAATACGATAATGCGGTATGGCAGTCCCTGCGTCAGAAGAATCATCTTTTAATGGCGAACCGCCAAACACACCTGTACGCTCAACTTATGACCATTGCTCGCAAACTCGGCAAAAATCCGCCGAGCAGGAACGCGGCATAACCGGTCGAACTGGTTTTTCTAAGTGATGAGTGAGCGTTACGACGGACAGACGTATTACGAGATACTAGAGGTCACCTCTGCGGCGGGGCCCTCCGACATCTATAACGCCTATCAACGCGCGCGCAGCACGTACTCTCCGAACAGTCCCGCGCTTTACAGCATGTTCACGCCGGAAGAGGCTCAGCAGCTTTTGGCGCTGATTGAAGAAGCTTACCAAACGCTTTCTCATCAGGCCCGGCGCCGCGAATACGATATGAAAATCGGTCTTGCGGTCGCGCCGGTGAAGTCCGCGGCTCCGATGGTGGAGCCTCGCCCGCGCAAAACCAACGAGCCTTGGGTCGGACCGGTGAAGGTCTTGCCTAAAAAAGACGAACTGCCGACCGGATTCGCGCGCACGAAGTTCAGCGTGTACGAAGCCAAACCCGATTTCGATCGCGAGATCGGCGCGCTCACCGAATGCGACGGCCAGATGCTCCAGAAGATTCGTTTGTACAAAGGCGTTACCCTGGATCAGATGAGCGAAGAGATTCGCGTGATCAAGTCGACGCTGGTCGCGCTCGAAGCCAACGATTTCGACGCGCTTCCCGTCGCCGTATTCACGCGCGGTTTCGTCGTGCAATTCGCGCGCGTGCTCGGGCTGAACGAGCGTCAGATCAGCGACGCGTACATGAAATACTTTCGCGCGCACAAGTCCTGATGTCTTCGCCCCAAGTCCATTGGATCACCATCTTGCCCGAACAAACGGGCACGCGGCTCGATAAACTTCTCGCCCGATTGGATTTTATGCCTTCGCGCGCGCGGGCGACCGAACTGATCGGGCGCGGGTTGGTCACACGCAACGACCGCGCGCTCAAAGCCTCGCAAAAATTGAACGCCGGCGACCGCATCCGGATCGAAATTCCCCCGGCCGAACCCGGTGAACTCCGACCGCTCGACCGACCGCTGGAAATCCTGTTTGAAGACGCGGACGTCGTGGTGCTCAACAAACCGTCCGGCTTGGTCGTCCATCCCGCGGCGGGACATGCGCAGGACACGCTGGTGAATATGT
>DAISHW010000203.1:0-2866 GCA_036822295.1 Bdellovibrionales bacterium
TGTTGCCGAAGAAGAACTTCACGAAACGGCCCATGGCATCGTCGATGAACGTGGCCTTGTCGCCGTCGGCGGTCAGCGGGAACGGCGTCGGGTTCTGGTACTCCTGCAGGCGATCGAAGTTCGGCAGGGTGACTTCGACGTTCGGCGCGATCTCCCGCAAGTGGCGGCGCGCGCGAAGCTTCGCATCCAACTGGTGATAGTTGAATTTGAAACGACCCGCGCTTTCCACGTAAGCGTCGTAGCCGCCGCGGTCGACGTAACCTTGCGGCAATCCGTTTTCGGCCTTGGGCGCGATCTCCCGGTTCAGCTCCAAGGCCCGGGCGCGAGCCGCGTCCAAATCCGTCGCGGCCGCCTGATTCAACTCCACCAGGTTCTGATAGACCTGACCGACGAACGCCTCTTCCATGTCGACCACGCGGTCGCGCAGCCGCAGTTCATAGGTCAAAAGCACGCGGTCGCAATCGCCGTAGGTCTTCAAGCTGTCGTGGAGCTCTTTCAGATATTCGTTGCGAGCCGCTTCGAAGTCGGCCTTCTCGGTCTCGTACGCTTTGCGGACCGCGGTCTGATCGCCGCCCGTCGCTTGAACGTAATCCTGGATGATGCCGTACATGTTGCGAACGAACAGCGCGCGGTCTTCGGCGTAAGTGCGAAGCAGCGTCAGATCCGCCGGAATCGTATTGGCGTCGTAAAAGCGCGCGATGGCCGAGTACTGCGAGTCTTTCGACGTCGGCAAACCGTTGGAGAATTTCGGACCGAAATCGTCGTACGAGAACGCGCGTTGGTAGCCGCGGACGGCGAGCTTCTCGCCGTCTTGATTCTGCATCACCCGTTCCTCGACGCAGGCCATAAGGCCTTCGCGGATCAAGCTGACGTTGGCCTGCTTGTAAGCGGCGATTTTGGTGCGCGCGTCGACGGCTTTTTGTTCGTACTCGTTGGTGAGCTTCTCGACCACCTCGCGGAAAAACTCCGCTTCATCGACCGGGATGACCGGGTTCTTGCGGAACGACGAGAACGTTTCGGTCACCAGCGCGAAGTGAACCGCGTAGAGCAACTCGGCCTGCGACAGCGATCCGCTGTCGGTGCCGAAGCTGAACCAGGGCGACATCACGTTGATGAAGAACATGCGGATGATGTCGTATGGAGTGATCGTGAACGTTCCCCACCAGGTGTTGATCGTGGCTTGGAAGTCCTTTTTGGCCATCAGGTACACGATCATCATCATGTTCGGATAAACCGAGAGCATTTTGATGTTGTGGCGCAGACCGCGCACCGAATTCTTGAATTGCTTGTAGTCGTCGTCGTTGGCCAAAGAAAACGTGTCGACTTGACCGTACTCGCGGTCGACGAATTGGATCAGGCCTTCCACGCGATTGGGCGTGCATGGTCAAACTGTTGTTGACCGCGCCCCGCAAAAGACCCAGCACATCCTTGAACTTATCGGGGCTCTCTTCGAAGAACTTGTTCATTTCCCGGTTGGTCCACACGATCATGTTGGCGATCTGCAGACGCGCGAAGATGTTCAGGGCCTTGAAGAGCCTGCCGCGGTCGCGACCGGTGACCTTCCACATGGCCATACCGTCGTCGATCGTGAAGTGGGCGTAGTAAATGCGGTCGACCAAGTAGATGTATTCGTCCGGCTCGAAATCAGAAACCAAACGGAAGTTTTCCAAGATGCGCTTCGAATCGCTTTTTTGGATGTCGTTGTAGATCGTGCGCAGGCCCAGGCCGAACTCGTCGTCTTTGCCGTCCAGGATCGCCACGACGCGCTTCACGAACGTGGGATCGAGTTTCGTCTTGGTCTTATCGGTGTAAAGGTAGCCGTTGGCGGCCCAACCCAGGAGCTTGTCGATACCGACGGCGGCGATGCCCTCGGTCTTGCGGGACGCGTCCCAAGGATTGAAATTCGCCATCAGGCGATCCATCTGGGCCTTGCTGACCTTTTCAATATCGAAATCCTGCAGGATGTTCGAGAGCACGCGCGAGTGCAGGCGCATGGCCTCTTGCTCCCCGGCCGAACCCGGAACCGACTTGTCTTTCAATACCAAACGCGCCAATTCTTGATGGCGGTCCAGGTACATGAAGTTCAAATTCTGATCCGATTCCGAACGGAAACGCTCGAGCGCCGTGTAAAGCAGGCGGTAATACTTCAAAACGTCCGCTTCGTCTTTGGCGATGATGGTCAGCACCGTGCCGAAACGGGCTTCACGCGCGTAGAGGTTCAAATTCGGGCAGTTGCCGCGCAGGTTGATGTCGCAGTCGTAATAAAGCGCCTTTTGGTAGCGCGGCAGAACGCCGGATTCTTTCAGGAGCTTCGCGTCCATTTGATCGAGCTTGTAGATGCCCTCGTTCAACTCGCGCAGCGCGCGGAAAAACTCCATCGACGACGTGGTGTCGACGCTCGTGAAAGCCGCCGGCGCCAGCAACGCCTCCGAGAGCGGCTTGACGACTTCATTTAAAAGGTCGAGTGCGTTTTTCGCGTTCAGGCGTTTGTTCGAAAGCGCGTCCGGATCAAGGTTTTTGATCCGCGCATCGGCGTCGGCCGGATCGACCGGCGCGGCTTCGGCCGGGCGGTTTTGCGTGTCGATCGGCTTCGCGTTGATGATCGGAGTCGCTTCGCGCACCGAGCATCCCCCGATCAGCGAGGTCGCCGCGATCAGGGCCAGGCATTTAAGAGTGTGGTTTTTCAAGTGCTTCATCCTTGCGTTCCTCATATCTGGTTCCTAGAAGTTCAAATACTGAATGGCTTGGGGCAACCAGAAGCCGTTGATCAGCGCGGCGCCGCCGACGATCACGTTCAAACTCTTGATGGCGTCTTCGCACGCCGCCGTTTGCGCGCGGCGACCGCCGCCGAAATCCTGTTTGTAGT
>DAISHW010000203.1:2886-5396 GCA_036822295.1 Bdellovibrionales bacterium
GAAGCCTTTGAAGTCCTGATTGGTCATGTTGAAGAACGAGCTCAGGCCCGTCGCGCCTTGCGCGCAGGTTTCGATCTGTTTCTGAGCCATCAGGTTCAGGCCGTTCTTCACGCTGAAACCCTTGAGCGGATCGTCTTCTTTATGGTGGTACCGCAGGTCGAGCGCCCAAACGTAGCCCCATTTGTCCGTAAGGTAACGGAACTTGGTGAACGGCAAGAACACCTGTTTGGCGTTGCCTTGCGCGATCACGCGGCGATCGGTCAGCAAGTACGCGTAGGGAATCGACACGGCTTCGTACTTGGCCATGTCCAGGTACGAAGCCTGGTAGCCGAAAACCTGGCTGTCCGGCGCTCCCTCTTTGTTCACGTTGGTCATGATGATCGGCGAGACTTTGATCTCGAACGAGGTCAGTCCGTTCAGGTTCTCGAGGTAGATCGCCGGGAAGCGGTTGTCGTTGTCCTTCGTGTAAATGCGGTTACGCGCCATGAAGTAGTACGTGTACATCAGGGTCGAACCGATCTCGGTGTTCTCGTTGTTCGGCCCGCCGCCCAGATTCAAGTTCTCGCGCACGGTCGTGTCGATGACCATGCCGAACTCTTTCGGGTACAGCGGCGCGTACGAGTACATGCCTTGATTGTTGGCATAGATGGGATTCGGGATAATGCCGCCCCAAAGGAAGTACGGAAACGGATTGGTGACCGTCATGAGCGTCGTCAATCGCACCGGGAACGCCCCGAGCTCTTGATACGCGCCCCAGAGATAACTCCAGTCGCCGTCGTACTCGCCGCCGAAGATACCGCTTGTGGTGTAGCGGAATTGGCGGTCATAAGTCGTGTAATCCGAACCTTTGCGCCGCATCAGATCGCCCCACTGATTCAGGGCGATGGCGTTGGCCGCGCAAAGATCGCGGACCTCGGTGAAGTCTTCTTCTTTCAAAGCGGTGACCGGCGTGCCGAGCTTGCTCGGGTCGCGCAGCGCCAATTGCGCGAAAGCGCGTTCAAAACCTGCCGGCGCTTTGTTCGGATCGATGCACGCTTCCGAGAACGCGATGAGCGCGTCTTGGCTGCGGCGGATGCGCGCGAAGGCGTCGCGGTACTCGGGCTGTTCGTCGAGCAGCACGCGCATGTAATCGTAGAACACGCGCACCTGGCCGAATTCGCGCAACAAGCGGCTCCACAGGTAGTATTTTTTAAGTCCGGCGTTGCCGCCCTTGGCGTTCGAGAACGCGTTGAGCTGCGCGCTCAGCGAGGCATTCAGGTCTTTAAAGCGCGTGGTCACCATCTCGACGGCGTTGTGGCCGCGGTCATGGCGTTGGCAGTAGGGATTGAAATTCAGGGACGCTTCGATGTCATTGCAAGCCGGCAAGAAGCCCGCCGTCAGCGCCTCGCCCGTCTGCGGATCCTCGGTCTTGTCGGGAACGACGCCGTTTGCGGCGATCTTGATGTACCTTTTGGTTTTGCCGTCGGCCGCGATGACCGGGTACTCACCATTATATAGGTAACGCAAAACCTGAATGTCGTACGGACCGGGGATCATGTCCTCGTACGCCATCTTCACTTCGGCTTTGGGGCTCGTGTAATCCATCACCGTCGAGCGAACGTAGCCCTTGGTCGCGTACTGCTCTTGAGCGGCATGGTAGTCGTCGTCCGCCACCGTGCCTTTGATGGGCATCTGGTTGCCTTTGAAGTTGTGACCCAAGCCCAACACGTGGCCGAGTTCGTGCGAGAGCAACGACTTCAACGCCGTGTGGAGAATTCTGGTCTCATCGATATTCGGATCGCCGGCCTTCGCGTCGCGAAGAGCCAGGATCAACTCCGGGACCACGTGCGCGGCCAGACGATCGCCGTCTTGCGCGCTGGCTTGAGCGATCGCGGTGATTTCTTTCTTGGCCACTTGCGCCGCCAAGGTCAGACGCTGGTCGCGGCTCATTTGGCTGGCGACGGCTTCTTTGGTCAGGCTTTCCGGCGCATCGAAGATCTCAGACGAAAAATGATTGTGGAAGACCGAGAGCATGTCGAACGTGGGGTTCGTGCGCGCCACATTCAGCAGATCTTGATCGATGTACGATGAGTAGTCCGCGTACGAAAGCTGATTGTGCCGCAACGCCTGAACTTGGGCTTTCATTTCCGGGGTGATCTGCGGTTGGCTGTCCACCGCGGCCTGGTAAAGCCAGCCATTGGACTCTTCCATGATCGCCAGGTGATCCTTCAGCGTTTTCATGCCTTCGGGGCTACGCACGAAGCCTTCGATGCCGCCGGCTTCCATATAAGGACGGAGCGAGCTCTCAAGAGCTTCGGCGTCGAACAGCGTCTCGCGATTGATGTGGGAACCGGAGCCCTCGAGCATACGGCCGTAGGCCATTTCGGCCGCGGCGTACTTGTTGATGTACTCCTCCATGATGCCCGACCACACGTTGACCGAGCCGAACTTGAATTCGCCGTTCATCACGTCCGCCGTGGCGAAACCGATTCCGAGCGGGGCGTTCATGCCCTGGCGCTTGTCATCGTTCC
>DAISHW010000204.1:0-5380 GCA_036822295.1 Bdellovibrionales bacterium
CTCTGGCAAGCCGGGCGCGTTCGACAGCGGCGCCATCGTTTGGATGGCGTCGACGAAGGAGTTGTCCGGCGTGCAGGTTTCAAAGGCGCGGGCTTGGCCGATCAGCAGGGACATCAAAATGTATATCATGCCCTCAAGTTTAAGCGCGGCGATGATAGGTCAGAAACGAAAACGGCACGGGCTCGGTGCGATCACGTCGTTCGACCAGATCGAACTGACGTTGGTCCACGGCCGGGTATTTGATGTCGCCCGGGAAGTCACGGTGAATGCGGGTCAGGTAGATCACGTCCACCAGGCCCATCGACTCTTTGAAGATTTCGCCGCCGCCGATGATGAAGATCTCTTCGCCGTACTTCGAGATTTGGCCTTTGCAATGCTCGATGGCCGCTTGCAAATCCGGAACGACGACGACATTGGGCGCGTCGACCTTGTAGTCCTTCTGCCGGGTGACGACGACGTTCAACCGGTACGGCAAAGGATGCCCCACGCTCTCGAAGGTTTTGCGGCCCATGATCAGCGCGCGATTCTTGGTTTTCTCGCGGAAGAATTTCATATCTTCGGGAATGTCCCAAGGCAGCGTGTTGTTCACGCCGATCACGTCGTTTTGCGACACCGCGACGATGTGAGAAAGCGTCATACCGCCACCTGGGCCTTGATGGCGGGATGCGGATCATAGCCGAGCAGCTCGAAGTCTTCATACTTGAACGCGAAGATGTCTTTCACGGCGGGATTGATTTTCATTTGCGGCAAGGATCGCGGTTCACGCGAAACCTGAAGCTTCGCTTGCTCCAGGTGATTGCGGTACAAGTGCGCGTCGCCCAGCGTGTGCACGAAGTCGCCGAGCCGCAGATCGCAAACTTGCGCCACCATCATCGTCAGGAGCGCGTAGCTCGCGATGTTGAACGGCACCCCCAAGAAAATATCGGCGCTGCGTTGGTAGAGCTGACACGACAGCCGGCCCTTGGCGACGTAAAACTGAAAGAACGCGTGACAAGGCGGCAACGCCATCTGTTCGAGTTCGCCCGGGTTGAACGCGACGACCATGTGGCGCCGTGAATCGGGATTGGTTCTGATCGATTGGATGACTTGCCGGATCTGGTCGAGCTCGCTGCCGTCAGGGCGCTTCCAATGTCTCCACTGCGCGCCGTACACGCGGCCCAGATCGCCGTTGGCGTCGGCCCATTCGTTCCAGATGCTGACTTTGTTGTCGGTCAGGAATTTGGTGTTGGTGTCGCCGCGCAGGAACCACAAGAGTTCGAAGATGATCGATTTCAAATGGGCCTTCTTGGTGGTGACAAGGGGAAACCCCCTATTCAAATCGAAACGCATCTGATGCCCGAACACCGAGAGCGTTCCCGTGCCGGTGCGGTCTTCTTTGTCGGCGCCGTTCTCCAGCACGTGCTGAATAAGATCGAGATATTGCTTCACTTGTACCCCCAGGGATCGCAGTGACAATATCGCATGAACGGGGATTTCGGAAAGTCTAGGCGGCGGGTTTTTTGGCGACTGCCGCGTCGAGCAATTTCAGGCTCTCTGAAAAATTGTCGGCGTGGATCGGCGTTTCGAAACACTCGGTCGCGCCGGCGGCCTTTAATTCGCTTTTCAGTTCGCGCGCGGCCGGGAAATGCGAAATGGTGAACACCAATCCGCTGGCTCCCAACACTTGGCGGAGCTTTTCGATATGCGCGATGCTCTCGAGTTGACCGGGAATGATATCGACGAAGACGCCGGCGATCTGCTGGTCGGGCTGACTCATGGCTTCGATGGCCTGGTCGAAATCGGCGAAGGCGCGGACCGCGAAACCGAGCAAGCGGAATTTTTCCTCGAGCGTCTGGCGGTAGACGACTTGTCCGTGCAAGATGAAGACGGTGGCGCGGTCCACGCGCTGGCTCTGCTCTTGCCAAGGGTTCAACGCGGGCCGGGGGAAAGACAAAACGAATTCGGTGCCGTTCCCCGCGCCGCTCGTGAACGACAGATCGCCCCCGTGCAGGTCCATGATCGCTTTGGAAACCGAGAGTCCCAGTCCCACGCCGTCGGGTTTGGTCGTGTAAAACGGGCTCATGATCTGCTCTTGCAGATGCTCCGGGATACAGGGGCCGTTGTTCCAGATTCTGACTTGCTGCCACTGGTCGCCGACGGCCGAAAACGAAATGCGAATCAGCTTTTCGCCCTTGTTCTCTTGAAGCGCGGTGATGGCGTTGGACAAAATATTCAAGATCATCTGCTCGACCTGCACGACGTCGCATTTGATCGGCATGGGACTGTCGAAATCGAATTCGATCTTGGCGTCGATGTCGGACACTTGCATCAGGAAGTCGACGGCCGCGAGCGCCACTTCGGCCAGATCGACGACCGCCAGGCGCAGCTTGCCGTGACGGGACATGCGGTTCATCTTGTTGACGATGCCGCTGATGCGCTGGCAGGCCTTCATGATTTCTTGGATCTGCAGACGGATGTCTTCCACCGGAATCTCGGGGCTGTCGAGCAGCATTTCGATGTTCTCGGCGAAGCCTTGGGCGATCATCAACGGGTTGTTGATTTCATGGGCCACAGAGGCCGAAACGCGGCCCATTTCCGCGAGCCGCGTGAGTTGCATGAACTCCTGCACGTGTTTCGGGATCTCTTGGTGCAGAGTCGAAATCTTAGGACGCTTGCTTTTCGGGCTCATCCACATCGCCTAGTTTCGATTTGACCATCTTCATTAAGTCATTGTGGCGAACCGGTTTGACCAACACGTCCTGGATCCCCATCTGGGCGGCCGTGATGATCTTTTCGCGTTCGGGGAATCCCGTCAGGATCACCGTCGGGATCTGCAGGTTTTGTTCTTTCATGAAACGGATGACGTCGATGCCGCTTTTCAGGGGCATTTTCAGGTCACAGATCACGAGATCGAAGCGTTTACCGGTTTGCAGCACCTGCATGGCGTGGCTGCCGCTCGCCGCGAGCGTCACGTTGTAGCCCGACTGGAAGAGCTTGGTCTGCAACATAAAGCGCATCGATTCGTCGTCGTCGATGACCAAGATGTGTCGTTTCGTGGGGGTCGCGGGCATATGCTCTCCTGTGATAGTGACTCTTCGGCGTCCCGTGGGCGGTCCTTAAGGCGCGCCCGGCCGGCTCCGTACCGATCTGGGTCACTTCCGGAAATCCTGATCGCCGTACGGCGGAGCGATTGACCGTATTGGCAAACGGAGCTACTTAATTCGAGATGGACGTTAGGGATCCTGTACATGGAAATATCGCGTTAGGCGACGCGGAAGTCGCGGTTTTGGACTCCAAGGCCTATCAGCGTCTACGGGCGATTAAACAACTGGGGTTTTCCGAGTTCAGCTTCCCCGGCGCGACTCATAATAGATATCTGCATTCTTTGGGGGTCTGCCATCTGGCGGGCGTGGCTTTCGACAATATCTTCGCGCAATTCGAGTTCTCGTCGGTTGAGGTGCGCAAGCGCTTTCGCCAAGTCGTGCGTTTGGGGGCTTTGCTGCACGATATCGGCCACGGCCCGCTTTCGCACGCCTCCGAGGAAGTGATGCCCGCGTTGGCGAGCCTGAACGTCGGCGTCTACAAGCGCCGTCATCCGTCGTTTCAAGCGGCGGTTCAGGCCAATCACGAAGACTACACGATCAAGTTCGTCACCGATTCGTCTCTGACGGAGGTTTTAGAGAAGAACTTCAGCGACATCACGCCTTACCATATCGCCTGTTTGATCGATAAAACCCTGATCCTTGAGGACGACTTCTTCAAAGAGGGCGGCTTCGATTTCCGCACGATCTTGTCGCAGCTCGTGTCGAGCGAGATGGACGTCGACCGCATGGATTACCTGGAGCGCGACGCTTATTTCTGCGGAACCAATTACGGCAAGGTCGAACTCGGTTGGCTGATGACCAACCTGACTTATCACCCTCAGGGGGGGAATCTGCATCTGGCGTTGAACCGCCGGGCTTTGTATACGTTCGATGATTTCCTGTTGGCGCGCCACCATATGCACTTGATGGTGTACTTCCATCACAAGAGCATTATTTTCGAAGAGATGCTTTATCGGTATTTCAAGTCGGGGGACAACACCTTCCGCGTGCCTTCGGACATCGAGGAGTACGTGTCGTGCACGGACTACGCTTTGTGGCAGCACCTGGGGAGCGTCGACAACGTGTGGGCCCGTCGCATGGTCGAGCGCCGCCCGTTCCGCATGTTGTTTGAATTGCACTCGAACGACGAGACTTCGCGGCCCGGATTTATCTGCCGCGCCTTGGAGAACGAGGGCATCCCCGTGATCCACTCGAGCTCCCAGGCCCGTTTGAGCAAGTATCATTCGGGCAGCGAGACCGACAAGGCGCTCCAGATCTTCGTGGTCGACAAATACGACTACAAGGCTCAGCCATACCCGATTCAAGAGAGCACCGAGATCTTCGAAAAGTACGAAAGTATCCGCCGTATCGACCGGCTGTACGTCCCGCCCGAGGATTTCGATCGCGCCGAGAAGTTTTTGATCGACCGGCGGATGTAAGAACGCCTTTCGGATCTCGATTCCGCTCTTAGGCCGGCTGCTTTCAAATGGGGTGGTCCCCGGAAATTGCATTCGCGGTTTCCCATGACGGAAGATGAAATCGCAATCGGGGCGGCTTACTGGCGCGAGGATTATAGCGCGCGTGTCGGTGGGCTGGACTACGACGTCGCCACGCGCGCGTTCCAAGGCGCGCCGCTCTTGCACGGTTGGATTCGGGGGGCTCGCCGCTCGCTCCTGATGTCGACCAATGAGCTTGCCCGCCGTGCGGATATCGACACTTCAAGCTTGGCGCGTATGGAGAGAGCCGAAGACAGCGGCCGGATTCGGTTGGTCACCCTGCGACGAATGGCCGATGCGATGGATTGCGATCTGGTCTACGCGTTTCGTCCGCGAGAGCGTTGCACGTTCTCAGAGCGGATTTGGCGGATCGTGAAACAATCCGCGCTCCGCAAGATGAGTTGGCGCCGCTGCGACCCGCACCGCCGCGGTATGGCTTTTGGCTACTGCGCGATTTCTTTTAACGCCAATCCCGACATGCGCCAGCGCTTCAAATGGACGCGTCGAACGCCCCTTTACGCCGAACGCCGAAGTATGCGTAAAGAAGATCGCTTGCCGCTCGATTACGAGCCCCCCAAGGACGTACCTCGTGATCACGTTCCTCGAGGGATCGGTGTCATCGGACGCCATTATTGTCATGGAAAAAATACCGGCAAGTAACTGGCACAAACGCCACCCTTCGATCGAAGACACAAATGGGAGGACGCCGCCACTTCCCTGTGAGATAGTCCGACCATGAAAGTCGTGTACTTCGATGGCGTCTGTAACGTCTGCAACCGGTTCGTGGATTTCCTGATCCGTAGGGATCGGCACGGTCGTCTG
>DAISHW010000205.1:0-5379 GCA_036822295.1 Bdellovibrionales bacterium
GCGCCCTTTTTCGCCCGGTCCATTACGGAGGGTTTGGTTGCGGGCTCCGGCGGTTCCGCGGCGAAGGCGAACAGCGGCAGCAAGGCGATCAACAATTTAAGCATTCGGGACCCCGGGCTTGATGAAGCTCATGTAGTATTTCAGTTCGTTCATGCTCTCTAAGATATCGTCGAGCGCGCGGTGGACGTCATTCTTTTTGAAGCGCAAGTTGTACGCTCCGTTGAACATGACTTTCCAGGCGGTCACGTCGAGCATGCGGTAGTGAAGAGTGGCGTCGAGTTTCGGCATGTAGGGACGGATGAACAAGCGATCCTGGGAAATCGAGTTGCCCGCCAGGATCGCGCGTTCGGTGCCGAAGTGTCGGCGGACCAATGCGGCGAGCTCGGAGTCGACTTCGGAGGGATCGCGACCGTTCGGGATAGCCGCGAGCAAGCCGCTCTCGCCATGGTGTTTGCGGTTCCAGTCGTCCATCGCGTCCAGATATTTTTGCGGTTGTTTGATGATCGCGTGGTACGGCTCACCCAAGGGCCCGAGCTGCCAGTCGGTGACGATGGCCGCGACCTCGATGGGTACCTCTTTTTCAACGTCCAGGCCGCTCATCTCCATATCGAGCCATAACAATTGCGCGGAATTCGAACGTGCGGTCATAAGCTACTCCATGAAAACGATCATCACACCCTCATTCAGCTGACCGTTCGAAAGCTTTTCGGGCTTCCACGGGTAGCCTGCAAGCCCCAGGTACTCGGCGGCTTTGGCTTTGACCTTGCCGCTGCCTTTGCCGGGCATGATGCGGACCTGTTTGGCGTTCCGGTGGCGGGCCAAGAAGGCCTCGATGGCGTCGAAGACGTCGTCTGTTTTAAAGCCATGCAGATCCAGAGTGGGTGGCATGCCCACGAGCTTAGTTTGCCGTGAGCCAAATGTTGACTGGTTTAGACGGGCTGGCCACAATGCGGCACGTTCCGCGGAGGTGATTTATCGAACTCAAACTCGAGGGCCAGACGGCTCTGGTGGGTGGCGCGAGCCAAGGTATCGGTCAGGCGACGGCGGAGCTGCTTGCTTCGCTGGGCGCCAGGGTGATTTTGATGGCCCGCCGGTCCGAAGTGCTCGAACAAGTCCGCGCGAAACTGCCGAATCCCTCGCTGCACCGAACGCTGTCGATCGATTTGGAGCGCTTGGAAGATCTGTCGTCGAGCCTCGGCCGTTTGGTCGCGGACACCGGGCCCGTGACGGTTTGGGTGAACAACACAGGGGGGCCCAAGGCCGGTCCGCTCACCGAAGCCAGTCCCGACGAGATGGAGCGCGCCTTTCGCGGGCATGTGCTGGCGTCGCAAGTGATTTTGCGCACGCTTTTGCCGGGCATGAAGCAGGCGGGGCAAGGCCGCATCGTGAACGTGCTTTCGACTTCGGTCAAAACGCCGCTTCCGAATCTGGGGGTGAGCAACACGATCCGCGCCGCCATGGCGGGTTGGGCGAAGACCCTTTCGCAGGAACTCGGTCCCTTGAACATCACCGTGAACAATATTTTGCCGGGCTTTACCGAGACGCCGCGTTTGGACGCGTTGGCGGCGGGCGCGGCCGGCAAGGAGCAGAAGTCGGATGCCGAGATCAAGGCGGCTTGGGCGGAGCAAGTGCCGCTGAAACGTCTGGGCGATCCGCGTGAAACCGCGCAAGCCATCGCGTTTCTGGTGAGCGCGGCCGGCGCGTACGTGTCGGGAATCAATCTTCCGGTCGACGGCGGCCGAACAGGCGCGCTATGAAGTTCGACGTCTTCTTTTCGATCTGCCAAACCGAAGTCGACGGCTACATGCCGAGCGAGAGGGTGATGTTCGAGAATTTCTTCTCGCAATTGAAGCTCGCCGACGAGCTGGGTTACGGCACGGCCTGGGTGGCCGAAACGCACCTGTCTTGCGAGATTCAAAAGCACACCGCCCATCCCGTGATCCCGCATTTCAAAGGCGAGATCGGCCTGAACACCGACATCTTGCAGCTCGCGCATCAGGTGTTCGCGCGCACGAAAAATATCTCGGTGGGATCCGCGGTCAGGAATATTTTGTGTAACGGCGGACCGATCGCGCACGCCGAAGCGGTTCGCACGTTTTTAACTTTGCACGGACTGGCCGGCGACCCGCGCCCGCTCAACATCGGTTTCGCGAGCGGGCGTTTTGAGTTCTCGAATCGCCCGTACGGGATTCGTCCGCGCAACGCCGTCGAAGCGGCGGGCTGGCCGGCGGTCAAAGGCAAGATTCTGCTTGAGGCCACCGAGATCTTCCTGCGCTTGCTCAAAGGTGAAAAGATCGCGCGCGCGGATTGCGCCGATCACGCGCTGGGACCCCAGGATTTTCGCAAACCCGAAGAGTGGCGGGCGGTCCTTAAGGCCCATGGTGAAGACACGGACGCTGTTCCGCTTGAGCCGTTCTGGAATTTCGAGAAGCTCGGCGTGATTCCGTTCGATGCGCCGCTTGATCTGTTGAAGCTCACGATCGGCACTCATGATCCGGCGTCGCAGGCGTTGGCGAATTCGATTTTGCCGGTGGGCGTATTCAATCTCTCGATCACGCCGCCCGAAGTGATCGAGTCGACCCACGAGGGCATGCAGAAGACTTATCATCCCGCGGGCGGCACTTGGCGCCGCGAACTGATGCCGAGAACCGCGATGGTGTTCGTCGACGATACGCCAGGCGTGTCGGAAGAGGCCAAAACCCAGCGCGCGAAAACCGCGGCCCAAAAGGCCTGGGTGAACTACTGGAAAGCGATGGAAGGCACGCTCGATCAGAAGAAAGTCGACCAGGCGGTGGGCAACACGCTGGCCGGCAGTCCCCAGGCGCTCGCGAAGCAGATCCGCGAGAAGTATCATCCCGACGACCGGCTCATGTTATGGTTCGATTTCAACAATCACGACAATGAGTTCGTGAAGCGGAGCATGCGCGTGTTCCAAGAGAAGGTGGCCGATCGATGCAACGCCTGAGCAATTTCATCGGCGGGGAATTTCAAGCGCCGCTCGAGGGCAAGTACCTTGACAAGATCAGCCCGGCGACCGCGGAAAAGATTTACGAACTCCCGGATTCGACCGAGCTCGACGTCGTGCAGGCGGTGAAGGCCGCGCAAGCCGCGTTCGAAGGCTGGTCCAAAAAGAAGGCCGTCGAGCGCAGCCAGATCTTGAATCGCGTGGCCGATCTGATCGATAAGAACTCGGACAGGCTCGCGGCCGCGGAAACCGCGGACGTCGGAAAGCCGCTCACGCTTTCAAAGACGCTCGACATTCCGCGGGCGGCGCTGAACTTCCGTTTTTTCGCCGGCGCGATCCTGCATAAACACGAAGCGGCCAGCGACATGGACGGCGAAGCCATCAACTACGTGCTTCGCCAACCGGTCGGCGTGGCGGGTCTGATCGCGCCGTGGAATCTGCCGCTGTACCTGATGACCTGGAAGATCGCTCCGGCCATCGCGTGCGGAAACACGGTGGTGTGCAAGCCGAGCGAATGGACCTCGATGACCTGCCACCTGCTCGCCGAACTCCTGAATGAGGCCGGCGTGCCCAAAGGCGTCGTCAACTTCGTATTCGGTCGCGGCGACCCCGCCGGCGCGTATTTAGTGAAGCACCCGGGCGTGCCGTTGATCTCGTTCACGGGCGGTACGGCCACGGGCGCAAAGATCCAGACCATGGCGGCGCCCTACGTGAAGAAGCTGAGCTTGGAGCTCGGCGGGAAGAACGCGACCATCCTGATGAAGGACGTCGACATCGCCAAGGTCGTGCCGCAGATCGCGCGCGCGAGCTTCTTGAACTCCGGAGAGATCTGCCTGTGCGGATCGAAAATCCTGGTTCAAGAAGACATTTACGAAGAGTTCACCGCCGAACTGGTGAAACACGTCGAAGCGCTCGTCGTCGGCGATCCGCTGGACGAAAAAACCTTTATGGGTCCGATCGTCGCCAAATCGCAATATGACAAAGTCATGAGTTTGTTTGAGGTCGCCAAGAAAGACGGCGGCAAAGTGCTGACCGGCGGAGTCCCGCCCGAAGGTTTGCCAGAGACGATGAAGAACGGCTACTTTTTGCGCCCCACCCTGATCGGCGATCTGACCAATTGCAGTGAGATTCACCAGACGGAAATCTTCGGGCCCGTCGTCACCGTGAACTCGTTCAAGTACATGCACGAGGCCGTGAAGTGGGCCAATCTTTCGCCGTACGACTTGAGCGCCAGCGTGTGGACCAAGAATTTGAATTGGGCGCATAAGCTCGCGGCCGATTTGGACGTCGGCACCGTTTGGATCAACACGTGGCTCAAGCGCGACTTACGCATGCCTTTCGGCGGCCAGAAGGCTTCGGGTCTGGGCCGCGAGGGCGGCGATCACTCGCTCGACTTCTTTACCGAAACCAAAACCGTTTGCGTTCAACTTTAGGGGATCCATGAAAAAGGGAAAGATCGTTGCAGGTTGTCTGGCTCCGCATCCGCCGCATTTGGTGTATGCCGAGAATCCTCCGCAGAACGAACCGAAGGCCGAATGCGGCTGGGAAACCCTGCGCTGGGCCTATGAGCGGCTCCGGAAATCGTTGAGTCAGATCGAGTACGACGCGATCGTCGTGCACTCGCCGCATTGGCGCACGAATTCGGGCACGCACTTCTTGGGCGTGCCGCATTTCAAATCTTTGTCGGTCGATCCGGTGTTCCCGAACCTGTTCCGGTATTCCTATGACTTGACGGTCGACGTGCCTTTGGCCGAACAAATCCGCGAAAACGCGAAAGGCCTGGGCCTTGAAACCAAAATGATGCGCAATCCGGATTTCCGCATCGATTACGGAACGATCGTGTCTTGCCATATGGTGAATCCGAAATGGGATAAACCGATCGTCGGCATCTCGAGCGTCGGCGCGGCCCGCTATTACAATATGGATGTCTTGCAAGCCATGATGTTCAAACTGGGGCAGGCGACGCGCGAAGCGATCGAGAACTCGGGCAAGCGCGTGGTTCTGCTGTCGAGCAACTCTTTGAGCCACCGCCATTTCACGACCGAAGCGCCGCTGCCCGAAGACATGTCGTTTGAGCACATCAACAATCACAATCAGTATCTTTGGGACATGAAGATGATCGAGATGATGAAACAAGGGCAATCGCGCGAAATCATCGATATTCTGACCGACTTCACCGAGCAAGCGACGGCCGAGACCGACAGCGGCTCGCTGACGTGGATGCTCTCGGCCATGGGATTCCCCACGCAGCCCGCCGAGGTGCACGGCTACGGCACGGTGATCGGCACCGGCAACGCGGTGGTGGAGTGGAGGGCCGACGCATGAGTCATCTTGTGGTCAAGGGCTTCGTGCTGCCGGGGCTTCCGCATCTGTGGCTTGCGCCCGACGCCAACCCGGGTTGGAAAAAAGTGCGT
>DAISHW010000206.1:0-5280 GCA_036822295.1 Bdellovibrionales bacterium
GCAGGGGCTGTCGATGAGCAACTTCTACTCGGCCCAGCTGCCCGGCATGGTGGCGTCCTCAACGACACTGCCGGTGATCGGCGTGCCGGTGGCGATCAACAAGCTCGGTGGACTCGACAGTTTGCTCTCGATCGCGCAGATGCCCAAAGGCGTGCCGGTCGCTTCGATGGCCATCGACAACTCACATAACGCCGGTTTGCTCGCCTTAAGGATTCTCGCTTTGAGCGACCGCAAACTCGCCGCGAAGGTCGAAAATCACCAGAAAAAATTAAAGATCAAAGTCAAAAAAATGCAGGGAGCCGTTAAAAAGTTCCTGCGCGGCTAGAACGCGACCTTGGTCCCGCGTCTCGATATGAGAACGCCGTCAATTCCCGCCCGTTATTTTCCGATGAGATAAGACAACCGCTCACGCTGGAGTCTGATCTAAATGTCTGAAAACGCGCCGGTCAAAGAGACCATCGTCATCGCTGAAGATTCTTCGCCGAACCGCAAGATCTTGGCGCATTTGCTCGAGAAGCTCGGCTACAACGTCATCGCCTGCGAAAGCGGCCAGCACGCCTGGGACGCCCTGAACGCGGCGGGAACCACGGGCGTGGTGTTGATCATCTCGGACATCATGATGCCGAACATGAACGGCCTGGAGCTCCTGCAAAAAGTGCGTGAGAGCGAGAAGTACAAAACCACTCCGCTGGTTCTGGTGACCGCGGTCTCCGAAAAAGACTACATCGTCCGCGCCAAAGAAATGAACGTCAACGGTTACGTCTTGAAGCCCGTCACCTTCCAGCGCGTGACGAGCAAACTGCAGGAACTCTTCCCGACCAAGACCTTCCCGAAACTGGCGGGTTGATTTCACGATGGCCGCGCGCAAGCTCGATCAAAACACGATTGTCGCAAGGCTCGAGGAGCTTCCGACGCTCCCCTCGATCGTTTACGAATTGAGCCGCGTGATCAACGATCCCATGTCGTCCACCATGGACGTGGAAAAGATCATGGCCAACGACCAATCGATGACCGCCAAAGTCCTGAAGCTCGTGAACTCCGCTTACTACGCCATTCCCGGAGGCGTGACGTCCCTTTCGCGCGCCATCGCTTACATCGGCTTCGACACCGTGAATCAGTTGGTTCTGTCGGCGTCGATCTTGAAAGCCTTGGAAACGAAAGGCCCCGAGACCTTCGATATGAACGAATTCTGGAAGCACTCGATGGGCGTCGCGATCGCCTCTGAAAGCATCGCCAAGTTTTTGAGCCATCCCCTGCCTTCGGATTTATTCACCTGCGGTTTGGTGCACGACATGGGAAAAGTCGCGCTGTATACCCTCGAGCCCGAAGCCATGCTCGAGATCGTCACGATGGCCAAAGAAAAAGGCATGTCGTACCTGGACGCCGAAACCGCTTTGGGTTTTCCAAGGCACACCCAAATCGGCCAACAGCTCGCGCAGAAGTGGAACTTGCCTTTGCCCATGCAGGCGTGCATCGCGCATCACCATTCCAAAGACTTGAACATGCGCGGCGGGATCGCCCCCGACTTCCACCGTAACGTCGACATCGTTTACTTGGGCAACCTGCTCACCCACGCCTTGAAGTTCGGCGATTCGGGACACAGAAAAATATTGGGCGCCGACAAATCCGTTTTCGATCGCCTGGGCGTGAATCCCGAAAGCGATTTGAAACCCTTGCTCAACGACATCAAACGCAATTTCGACGAGGCCGCCGACTTCCTGCGCGTGCTGTCCGGAGGATGATTTGAAGAAAGAACTTCTCCCACAGCTTTACGCCGCCGTCGCGCAAGGCGCCTTGTTCGGGATCGTGGTCTTTGAAAAAGGCACGGGTGATTGCCTGTTCATCAACTCGATGGCCGTCGACATGCTCGGCACCGACCAACCCCGCCTGCACATGCTTTCCCCCGGCGAAGCTCGCGGCCACTGCAAAGGCTTCACCGCCGATCTGCTCGAGCACGACGGCCTATACCACGACATCGCCATTCAATCGGTAAAAGGCAACGTCTTCATCGGCAACATCGGCGTGCGCACTCTGGAGTTCGAGAACCAACACGCCCACCTGCTGATGCTTCAAGACGTGACCGTGCAAAAGAAGCTTCAACGCGACATCATGGCCAAACAAACCGAGATCAAGGCGGCCTTCGAGGACACTCTGCGCCAGAACCGTCAGCTGAAAGAGCTCGATCACGCCAAAGACCGTTTCATCGCCCTGACCACGCACGAGCTGCGCACGCCTTTGTCGGCGATGGTGGCCTCGGCCGAGATCCTGAAGCTCGGCCTGTACGATACGCCCGAGCAGATGAAAGAGTTCATCGACATGATTTACGATCAGGGCCAGCACCTGCAGGATCTGGTGAATGACATTCTGGATTTCGCCAAGATCCAAGCCGGCAAAATGGACTTTTATCTGGAGAAACAAGATCCCGTCGCCATGGCGTCGTCGATCATGAACAACTTCACCGGCATGGCCGAAACCAACTCGGTCACTTTGGTGGTCGAAGATCCGGGCGCGCCGATGCTCTGCTACTTCGACGAGTTGCGTTTGCGCCAGATCATATCGAACATGGTCAACAACGCGATCAAGTACAACAAGCCCGGCGGTTCGGTGCGCCTGCATTTCGCTCTCGAAGACGGCCTTGTGAAAATCCGCGTCACCGACACCGGCAAAGGCATCCCCGCCGATCAACTCAATAAAGTCTTCAATGAGTTCGAAACCATCCACCAAGTCGCCGAGCACCACAAAGGCACGGGTTTAGGCATGCCGATCAGCCGCAAGCTGACCGAGGGCATGGGCGGCAAACTGTGTTTGACCTCTGAGCAAGGCGTCGGCTCCACGTTCTGGATCGAACTACCCGTCGAAAAAGTCTTGGATGCCGAACTCTACCGCCCCCGCCCCGAAAAAGGCGGCGACCTGGCCGCGTAGCCCGGGATCCGTGCACCCCGGATCAGTACAGCAGGAATTCGCGGCGCGACTCTTCCCATGCCGACTCGTCGGCGCGCAAGGACTCGTCCCATTCGCGAGTCTTCGCAGAGGAATCGGCGACCCACTCGCGCAATAAACCATGGCCGCTCAAGATGTCGATCGGAGCTAACTTCTCTTCGTACTCATACGGAGGATCGCGCCAGATCTTGAAGTCGGGATGGGCGCGCCGGACGGCTTTGAAGAACAAAGTCACCAGGCGGTAAGGTTTGAAGACCGTGGGATTGTAATAGGGGCCGTCGACATGGACTTGCAGCGCGTTCACGAGCTCGCCTTTGAACTTATGAAACGTCGGTTCGAAGAACGCGGGCCGCAACAAACATCCTTCGAGCCATTCGGGGGCCATCGCCCGCATGTCCTTTAAAATCGCGTCGATTTTCAATCTCGGGGCGCCGAAAACCTCTAAGGGAATCGTGGTGCCGCGGCCCTCGCTCAAATTCGTGCCTTCGATCAGAACGCTGCCGGGGTAAACGCGGGCGCAACTCAAACGCGGCATGTTCGGCGACGGATTCACCCAGCTCAGCTCGCGCACCCATCCGCTCAACGGCAGATCTTTCGGGCGATAGCCGTTCATGGCGACGACGTGCAGATTCACGTTCAATTTTTTGTGATCGCGGTACCAGAGCGCGGCTTCACCCAAAGTCAGACCGTGGCGCATCGGCACGGGCGCGGCGCCGACAAAGGACTCGAAGCGCATATCCAGAGTGTGGCCTTCGATTTCGCGGCCGGCGGGATTGGGGCGGTCCAAGACCCAGATCTCTTGGCCCGTCTTCGCGCACTCGTCCATCATGTAAAACAACGTGGTCAGAAACGTGTAAATGCGGCAGCCGACGTCTTGCATGTCGACCAGCACCACGTCCCAACCCTTCATCATCAACGGCGTGGGGCGGCGAACCGCGCCGTACAAACTATGCACCGGGATGCCGTGCACGGGATCGACGAAGTCGTCGCTCTCGATCATGTTGTCTTGCTTTTCGCCCCTCATGCCGTGCTGGGGACCGAAGGCCGCGGTGACTTTCATGCCCTTCACGCGTGTCAAGGCATCGAGCGAATGTTCCAGATCGCGCGTGACGCTGGCCGGGTGCCCGAGCAGCGCGAGCCTGCGGTCGTGCAGCTTGCTTTGCAGATCGGATTCGCTCAGCAGACGCTCGATACCCAGTTGGAACATGAATGGCCTCCCTACCCTTAAGCTTAGGGGCTATTCAAGTACGCGTGCAAGGCGGGAATCTTGTCCTTGAGAAACGGCAAAGCCACCATGACCTTGGTCGGTCGCTTGGGCGTGTAGCCCGCGGGATATCCCGCGTGCAGAAGCCGCGACTCGAGCAACTCCAGCGAGGAACCCGCGACACCGGGACCGAGCGCGCCGTCGACCGCGGGATTCGCGCTATGGCAGGCCGTGCAATGCGTTTGGTAAAGGGAGCGCCCCTCTTCGAGGGGCGTCTTCGGCGCGGACGGCTTCTTCGTGCAGGTCACGCTGATCGCGAGTAGCAAAAGAAGAACGTGGTTCATGAGCGAAGACCGCGTTTAGATCAAGACCACGTTCAAGACCACGAAGATCGCGGTCAGTACGAAGCCCGAGGTGATCACGCCTTTGATGGTGGTCATCGGTCCGAGCTTGCCGACGATCGCGTTGGCCTCGATACCGAAGATCACGATCAGCGCCGCGATCCAGTAACCCATCACGCTCGATTCGGCGTCGACGTTGAAGCCGAAATGCGAGGCGCCGAGCATGAAGAACAGCATGGGGACCGAGAAGAGCGTGTTGGTGCGCGAGGCGCAAAGAGCGCGCGCGGACGCCGCGGGCACTCCCGGGTTCGCCGCTCCGCCGCCCGCCACGGTGACGGCGTTGGCGATCACGATTTTTTGCTTAGGCCAAATGATGAACCACACGTTCAGGAACATCAAAGTCGCCATCAACCCGCCGGTCAGAATGCTGATCCAGTAGGGACTCGCGAAAACCGCGGCGCCGCCGGCGGACATGTCTTGGTGCGCGCGAATCGACAACATGATCACGCCCGTGATGAAGGTCCACAAGGCTCCGAAGCGGAACCACCACAAAGCGCGCGGCGCGAGCTTTTGCATGACTTGCGATTTCGCGCCGGCGTCGGTTTCGTTCATGAACGCGCCTTGCACGAAGTTGAAATAATAGAGATGACCGATCCAGATGATACCGAAGAAAACGTGCAGCCAGCGCAGAACGAAGTAAAGACCGACAAAATTTCCCGCCATGAACGTATCGAGCATGTTGCAAACTCCTTAATAATATTTTGAAAACTAAATTTTAAACTTCGGATTTGTCTT
>DAISHW010000207.1:0-5278 GCA_036822295.1 Bdellovibrionales bacterium
GTGCACGAGCGCGTGGGACGCGGCCGGGATTCTGCGTTCCTTGCAGCCGGCGCTCGCCAAGCACTTGGAGCGCTGCGAATCGCTTCCGTTGGTCGCCGTGACCGCGTTTTTCCCCCGTACCGAGCGCGATCTGGACGGCTTTGGTTGTCTGTTTCCAAAACTCGAAAACTTCACGGCGAGCGGCGTGCTCTTCAACGGATCGGTCTTCTCGGGTCGCGAGGAAGGTTTGCGTTCGGAAACATGGATCTTCGGCGGCGACGACCAGCCCGAAGCCGTGACCTGGTCCGATGGTGAAACGCTGACTCATTTGCTGCGCGATCGCCGCCGCTTGAACGGCCAGGATGACGAGCCCGCGCACTTCGAAGTCACGCGCTGGCCGCGCGCGATCCCCTGTTACAGCGTCGATTGGGAGCGCGCGCTCGACAGCTTAAAGGTGCCCGCGCCGCTCTATCTGCACGGCAATTACATGGGCGCGCTGGGACTGGCGCGCATCTTGGACCGCTCGCGCAAACTCGCGCAAACGATCAAAGAGAATTATCGTGGCTGAGCGCGGACTGCTGCTCGTCAATCTGGGCTCGCCCGACGCGCCCGAAGCGAAATCAGTGGCGCGATACCTGCGGGAATTTTTGAACGATCCTTATGTCATCGATCTGAAAACCCCCTGGCGGCAGATGCTCGTGCATCTGGTGATCGCGCCGTTTCGCGCGAAAAAATCCGCGCATGCCTATCGCCAAGTTTGGCGCGACGAGGGTTCGCCGCTCATCCATTTCAGTCGCGAGTTCGCGGACAAAGCGGGTGAACGCTTGAAAGATCGGTTCGCCGTCCGCTGGGCCATGCGCTACGGCAGACCTTCGATCAAAGACGTCCTTAAAGACTGGGACATCGATGAGCTCGTGCTCGTTCCGATGTACCCGCAATATGCCGAGAGTTCCTCGCGCACGGCGATCGAGGCCGTGAAGAGCGCGCTCGATCCGAAAATCGAGCTGAAAGTGATCGAGGATTTTTTCGCGGATCCGGAATTCATTCGGGCCGAGACGACGGTGATTCAACGCGAACTCGATCGCGTCAAACCCGATCTGCTTCTGCTCTCGTTCCATGGTTTGCCTGAGCACCACCTGACGAAACTCCACCCCGCGCATTGCCTGAAGCGCGCGAATTGCTGTGATGAGATCACGGATCGGAATCGATACTGTTATCGCGCGCAGTGCTTCGCGACGATGCGGTCTTTGAAACAAAACTTAATATTCGCGCCCGAAAAAATTTCTATTTCGTTTCAATCCCGTCTCGGGAGAAGGCCTTGGATCAAGCCTTATACGGATTTTGAAATTTCAAAGTCCGCCGCGAATGGAGTGCGAAAACTCGCCGTCGCCTGTCCGTCATTCGTCGCTGACTGCTTGGAAACTTTAGAGGAAGTCGAAATGCGATTGAGCGAACAGTTCATCAAAGAAGGCGGCGAATCGCTGACGCTTATTCCCTCTCTCAATGCGGAACCCGAATGGGTAACGCAATTCAGCAGCATGGTTTTGCGACGAGTCGAATCGGAAAAATGAATTGCTGCTCCATGTTCACGCGCGGTAGCAACGCACTCAATCGCAAAGTCATTCCTTTCGAAAGGGGATATTCAATGAAAAAGGTTATGGTGTTGCTCGCTCTCGGAACAACGGCTCTCTTCGCGGCGCAATCGCAAGCGCGCGTCATGTGGACTTGCAAAGTGAACGGCGCGAAAATCACGGAACAACGCGTGTTCCCGTCGATCATCGCGTTCGACAAAATGGTCGCTAAAGGCAAGGCCACTTGCTATGCGCCGCTGTACAAGAACGTTTCGTACCCGGTGAAACTCACCGCTCGCGAAATTGGTCTGCGTCTCGGCATCGCCGTGCCGGTCGATTCCGCCGACATTCAAATCAACGTTTTCAAAGCGGGTCTGGCAAAAGCGGGTTCGCTCGTGGGAACGTATGAGTTGAACGCCGGCGTTTCGGGCTGGTTGTTCGGTACCCGTACGCGTTTGAGCGTCGGCGCGGGCGCGGACCTGATCACCGATGCCAGCGGCAACTTGAAAGTTCAAATCTCGAGCCTCGCGGGCTTCGGCGTTGACGCCACCATTCAGAAACTCAAAATCACTTCGTACTAAGCTGATAGTATTGAGTTGAGAGAGAGCCCGGTGATGAATCGGGCTCTTTTATTTTGATGCACTATAAAACCGTTGATCGATTTTTTCCCCGGGCCCGCGAACTGCGCTCCGTCTTTGACCGTCGCTTCGCGAATCCCCTGGAAGCGCATCGTGATCGCTTCGTTTGGGACTACTGGCATGTGCCGGGCGAGTACACGCACTTGCGCACGCCCGCGTACACATATTTCCCCAAATCGCTTTACGAACGCTTCCATCGTCATCTGGTGAATTGGGGGCGTGAACACTTAGGATGTCACGATGTCTCGCCCCCCTGGCTCTCGAGTTACGTCGAAGGCTGCAGGCAAGAGCCCCATCGCGACGTTCCGCACGGGCCGCTCGCGTTCGTGTTCTCGCTCACCACCGGCACGAAGTTTCGCGGCGGCGAAACGTTCATTCAAAAGCCGCGCACGCTGATCCAACCGAAGTTCAATCGCCTGACGCTGTTCAATCCCGCGCTTACGCATGGAGTTCGTGAAGTGCGCGGTACGCACGATCCGCGCGAGGGCCGCTTGGTCATTCACGGCTGGTTCGTGAATCCCAGGCCGTTCTGGGTGGGCCCGCTAAGTGTTCCGGATGTGCAACAGATTTTGGACCGCGAACTTTCGACAATCGAATTTGCAGAAGGTACGCATGGTTTCGCTTCGTTCCGTTTGAGAGTGAATGCCGACGGTACGGTTTGCGCGTGTCGGGCGCTGGTGGACACGTTGAGCTCGAATAAGGTGGCCGCGCGGCTCGCGAATCGGCTGCTTGGACTCCGCTTCCCGCGGCGGCCTAAAGGGTCCACTTTGACCCTGCCTTTACGTATCAATTAGCAATTGTTTGGTGAGGCTGAAATATTTACGTAAACATAATGTTTACCAGCACTTACATGAATGCTAAGACCCTTTAGTACACATTGCGTCAATCGTCCCTGAAAGGCTCCCCCGAATGAAGTCCATTAAAGGCTTGCTCGCTCTGATTTTGAGTTTTGAAGTCGCGCTCGCGCCGACGACCCTGTATGCGCAATCGAGCAAAGCTCCCTTGCCGGAAACGATCACCCGCGAGCAAGCGCAGCTGGCTTACTGGGCGGGACTCGACCTGAACCAACCGCACGTCGCCGATTTCGCGCTGGGCGACACCGAGAAAGATAAACCGCTCTGGGTGGTCAATGACGACAGCGCGCTGCTCGATGAAGACCCGTTCTTCATGCGCGCGCAAGTGTGGGAGCCCGCTGCGAAGATAGAGGACTGCGCCGATCAGATCTGTTTCCGCAAAGACAAAGACGGTTTGGTGCTCGGCAATTCGAACTTCGAGAAAACGCTGCGTCTGCAAGAGCGCTTCACGCCGGTCCTTGAGACCGAGGAGTACCTGATCCTGGCGGCGGACGACGACCGGATCTTCCGCGAAAAGAATCCGGGAACGGCCGACCCGGGCGAGGGGGTGTTCTTCCTGCATAAACGTGATTTGGTCACGGGGGCTGCCACCGGCTTTCCGGTGCCGATATTTTTCTTCCCGCTCCCGGACGCCGGTTGGACGGGCAATAACGGGGGCGCGTTTGAGTTCGCGGCCGTCGACCAATTCGTGCTGACCGACAAATCGGGCTTCGCGTTTCCGATCGATCGCCGGGATTTTTTAGAGGTCGAGAACTCGGGCCGCCGCAATCTGATTCTGGCCCAGGCGTACAGCTTCCTGGAAGGGAGGATCCGCGCCGATGGCGTCGCCTTTCCGCGCCCGAACAGCACGATCTTGTTCGGCACGCTTCCGTCAGGGATCATGCCGAAGCCGCGCGCGGGCCTAACCGGCCGTATCGACGTCGAAAAAATCCGCCGGATCGGCAACGAGCTCAATCCGCTGGCCAGCGCGCACGCCGAGATGAGCGAGGCCACGCGCCTGCAGATCTTGCGCGAGGAGATTGAGCGCCAAGCCAGCGGGCGCTCCGCTTTGCGGAAATGGATATCGCCGATCGTTCTTTACGGAGGCACGTTCCTGGCCGCCGCCGGACTGTACAGCTCCTATCCCATCGATTGGAGCGCGATGATCACCGACGACATGCCCGCCAAACTCACGAAACTCGCCGGCGTGCTGGCCGTGGTGACCGCGGTCAGCGTCGGCTTGCGCGTGACGTTGCACAAGGCGCAGCTCGACAAGAAGTACGCGCACGCGAAGACGACGCTGCAAAAAGTCGACTTTTACCACCGCAGTCTGCTCGATGAATTGGTGCACGGACTTTACACGTCCTTTGCCATGATCGGGCAAACGCTTCGTCACATCATGGAGTTCACCAAGGACCGGACGCTGCCGAGCTCCCATCTGTTGCACAAAGCCTGGGACGAAACGATGGGCTTTCAGATGAAGCAGAACTCCCATTTGGCCATGAATTGGAAGACCTTTTATCTCGGGGCCTTGTGGTTCGGAATGGCCGACACGTTCTTGGTCGCGGTGGATTTATTGATATTCACTCCGGCGATCATCGATTATTTCAGCCTGGGTATGGCCACCACGGCCGCGGCCGCATCGTTCGCGTCGGCCGAGGTGCTGCGTAACTTCTTGGGCTACATCCAAACGGGCGCGCACGGGTATTCGGCCGAAGTGAAGTTCATCCACTTGTCGGCGGCCACCGAAGAAGCCAAACGCCAGCTGTTGCTCATGCATAAGAACCCAGAGGCCAAAGAAAACGAAGTCGAGCTTCAGGAGCTCACCGAGAACAATTTGGCAAGACGGTACAAGGCCGTGGGGCTGCCGGATCAAGACGAGTTTCTTTACGATCCGCTGTCGATTCTCGAATGGATCACGAAGACCGCCGGATTCGGCATCGACGGGAAGCTGAGTCCCGGGCAGCGAGAATTGCTGAAGGAGCATCGTTTCGTGATGGCGCGCCGGCGTTTCGGTTTCTCGCAACCGTCCCTTAAACGCGCGGTCAAGATGGCCGAGCGGATTCTGAGACAAGCGCCTTCGCCCGTCGGCGCGCGGGTCGTCCAAACGTTGAAGTGGGCGGCCAAGGATCGCAGCGCGGTCAAAGCGACTCTGGGTCACAATATGGATCTGCTGGCGACCGGTAAGTTCATGGACTATCCGAAATCCCTTTACGGCGACGTCACGGCGGCCCTTGCGGAAGACGACCTGACCAAT
>DAISHW010000208.1:0-5221 GCA_036822295.1 Bdellovibrionales bacterium
AGGCTGCGAATCGCCTGCGCCACGTCCACGATCGAAGTGTCGCCGATCGCCCGCCCGCAAAAGATGAGATCCGGATCAAAGTCGAGCTCGGCTTTGAGCAGGCGCTTCACGTCCATCGGCAGCTCAGCGAAGGTCACATTGGGCAGCGCCTTCTTGATCACCAATAGCGCGCCTTCGTCCACGCCGAAGGCGAGTCCGCGCAGGGCTTTGTTTCCGGGCTTTGAATCGTCAGGCGTACCCATACATTTTTTGTTTCGGCAGAGGTGGATCAATTCTCGAGTCGAACCCATCCATGGCCGCCGTATTTTTGGTTGTGAACGACGGTGTCGCGGCCACGCCGGAGCTTTTTTGTCAGTTTCGCGTCAAATTCCTGGACCGACTCAATTTTTTGTAAACCATCGACGTACATTTTGAGACAAAAGCTGGCCGGCCGGCGCAATAGGCAAAAAAAAAGGGCGGCGATTCTCGCGCCACCCTTTTAAATCAACAGGCTAGTCCGCCAGGTTTTGGACTATTTCAGGGAGAATCCATGCTGCGCCTGCAAGCTGAACTCATCCTTAATATCGACGATCAACGCGTTCACCGAAGCGGTGTCGGCGTTCAGGGTGTCCGCCATCTGACGAACCGTCGCGGCGCCCGGCGCACGACCGCGGGCGAGTTGGTCGATCGCATAACGGCTCATGCCGATATGTTCCAGCGCGCCCAAATCCCCCGTCGAACGCAAAACGTTGAACGACGCCACCAGCGTGCGGGCCGCGCGCGCGTTCAAGCGATATTTAGCGGACACCGCGCGTTCCGAAGTGGCCGGATCCATTTCCACCGCGGCTTGCGCCGGCTGAACCATGTTCGGATCCCAACCGCGGCGCCAGTGACCGCGACCGTCGCGGATCCAACGGCCGTCGTGACGATCCCAGTAGTAATGACCGTCATGCCAGCCGCGGCGATGGCGGCGATAATCCCAACCGCGACCGTAGTCATAATAGGAGCCCGCGTAAATACCGGCGCCCACCGCGCCCGCGCGAACTGAAATCGTGGCTTCGTTGCAACCCACCAAACTGAGCAGCATGGTCAGACCCAAAGCCCCAAAAATAATTTTCCGCATGGAGTTCCCCCCCCTGTAAGTTTTTGTCAGCGACTGATGTCGCCTGAGTTGCGAATCGTCATCGCAAGTTTCACGCCAACTGTCACCGCGGATTGATGACGCTCCCGCGCGGTATATCTGGGGCGATACCCCCCACACGGGGAATTACGGGGCGGTATCAATATGCCGAAGGATTGATCAAGCGTTCGTGATGCAGGCGCAGATCTTCGATCTCGAGCCTTAAAGTCTGCTCATCGCGTTCGAGCTTCTTATCTATTTTTCGGCGCAAAGGCGCGAAGTCCTTGCGCCGCGAGAATCCCCACGCCGGCTGACTGCGCAGTCCGCGAATTTGATTTTCCGTCATGTCGATCTCGTCACTCAGCCAATCGTGCGTGATATGCAAATCGCTGACCCGCAGTTCGTTGAGCTCGTCACCGCGCAGTAAAATCATCTGATAAATCTTGTTCAGCTCGCGCGTGTCTTCCTCTTTGTACGCTTTCTGGGTGCGGAGCCACATCTTGCCGCGCCAAATCGCATCGCGATCTTTCTCACCCTGCATGTCGGGGTGAAGCTTGCGTACGATCTTGCGATACAAAAGTTTGAAGGCTTCAATGGCCGAAGGCCTCCCGGGATCTTCATCGCCGGGGCCGCGACTTTCGGCGGACGCGGCTTTGGATTCCGGCTCTGGCTCCGTGCGTATCTTGCCGAGAGCCTGCATCAAATCCCGCCCCGTCTGCGCCTTGAAATCTTTCTGAAACCGCGTCTGAATCTTCGGATGAACCAAATCCCACGCCCTGAAAAACCCGGAGAAATCGCGGCGAAAATCCCCGACCCTTAAAGCCAAACCTAAAATCGCGAAGGCCACGCCTTGATCGGAGCAACAATCCTCGAGTTCCTGGTCGCTCAGCTCCATCAAATTCTCGAATTCCTCTAAATCCGAAACGTCAGGCGTGCCGCGCCCGCGACTCTGCGCCATCTCGGCCTCTTCACGCTCCTGACGGCGGCGGTGACGGCGATGCTGCCGGTCCCCGGCGCTGCGAATGTATTGATCGCGCAACCGGCGCAGCTCCTCGATATGGCGGCGTTCGAACTCGTTGCCCGAAACGTAACGCCGTTCCTCGTCACGCAAAAACAAGGCGGCTTCGCGCGGCGACAGGTCTTCCATTTCGGAAATCGCCAAGATCCAGTTGTGCCATTCCGCCAGGCGCAGATACTCACCGCGCAAGCGCTCCAACGTCTGGCAACGCTCGCGGAAGGTCAGCGCATCCCATTCGCCGAAAAGTTTTTGATCGCGGTCGTAGAATCCCGTGACGTTGGCATCGAGCCGTTGGAGCTTCTTGAGCAAACGATTCACGCGCGCGAACGCGGACTTTCGAATATGCCGGTCATCGACCACGATCAGGTGTTGCATGAAGAAAAACGTTTATCACAATCGCGCGGTTCCCTAAAGGTCCTGTTTTCGCGGAGGGGGGGGGGGGGTGGGGGGGTGGGTCAATTTGGGCGAAGGGCAGCCCGTCGTTCTGATTGACGGTTGGCCCAAAAAGACGGTCCAATCCGGACGGCGTTCCGGCCGAGCAAGACGATCGCGCGGGGTCTAGTGCCGCAACGGCAGTTCGTAAGTGACGGCGTGGCCGGCTTGACCCTCGCGTGTCGCGCGGAGTTTCAACGCTTCCGTCCCGTTCGCTTTGGCGAACTCGCAGACGAAATGGTCTTCTTCCGCCGCGCATTTCGCGGGGTCGCCTTGGGAAAGCTCGACTTTTGAATTCCGCGTCGTAGGATTTTTAAAATGAACGTCCAATAAATAAACGCGAAAAACCTTGGCATTCACCGGCACGAGTTCGGCGTGAAACGCGCCCGGCATCCGAATGAACCCCCGATTCGGACCCGGCTTGTCTTCGCCATGGGCTCCGGCCTTACCGGCCATAAACAGGAGGGAAATCAACAGCGTCGTCAACAATCTTGCGTCCATGCCTTAAGTTTTCGCTTTGCCGCGGGCAAACGTCAAGCGATGGCACGATGGGGAATTCTGCCCGAATGCGCCGAACGCAAGGCGAAGCGCATGTGGCGAGTTGCGATCCGCATGCCAATCGCGTGAATGAAATTTAATTTGTCGGCGCGCAAACCTGGGCGCAATATTCCATCGGCACTGCGCACGGTGCGAGTGCTCACAACGCCCAGGAGGCCCCAATGACTAAACTCAATCAATTCACCGGCGCCGCGATCTTCGCCATCGCAATGGCCGCCGCGCCCGCATTCGCCGGCAAAGGCGAAAAGCATTTCAAAGAGATCGACGCCAACGGTGACGGCAAAATCACCAGCGAGGAGTTCAACAACGCCGGCGCGACCAAATTCACCAGCGCCGACGCAAACGGCGACGGCGTTTTGACCAAAGGCGAACTCGTCGGTTTCATGGTCGACGAGAAAGGCAAATCGGCGCGCAAAGCCGAAAAGAAAACCGACAAGAAGATGGCTAAAATGGACGCCAACGAAGACGGCAGCCTGACGAAACAGGAATTCACAGACGCTCACGGCAAGTGGTTCGCCGAAATGGACAAGAACGGCGACGGCGCCCTGTCGATGGACGAAATGAAAAGGCACCATTGATCAGGATTCAGGCCCGCGGCCGTCTTCGCGCGGCCGGGCCTGGTCTTCAGGCTCCACCCGATTGCCGTATTTATACAAGAAGCGCCCGTAAGCCGCGATCATGAACGCGAAGGCCCCGAAGAACAGCCATTTGTAGATCGGGTTCGGATCGCCGGCCGTGTAGCGGGCGCCGCAATACAAGATGACGACTTTGGTGAGTAAGAACGAACGGAACGAATACCAGATGAAGCGCGTGCCCAGGTTTTCATCTTCGCTTTTCTTTTTGGGCTTTTTGTAGTCGGGAATGAAGCCCCAATACCTCTCGCGATGAAACTCGCGAATCACCTCGGGCCAGGCTTCGTTCTCGGGTTTATTCGAAGCGCGAAGCCGCGCGAGGGCTTGCTCCTCAATCATCTCCCAATCCTCTGGCGAAAAATCTCCGCTAATATTGCCGCCCAGATCTTCGCGGGCATGGGCCATGATGGGTGGAAGATTGGGATTCATATCACGGAATGAACGACATCACGAAGTACGTCAGAAGGATCACCCCGTGGACCGCGCCCTGAAGCAACGTCGACTTGCCCGTCCCGAGCGTGAGGGCCGCCACCAGAAACGTCATCACCATAAAGGCCATGTTCTTCGGATCGAGCCCGAGCGCCAATTCACGTCCGCCGTAAATCGAATACACGATCAACGCGGGCACCGTGAGCGCGATGCTCGCGATGCCAGAGCCCAAAGCCAGATTCAAACTCGTTTGCAGGCGGTTGGCGCGCGCGGAGTTGATCGCCGCCCAGGTCTCGGGCAACAAAACGATGAACGCGATCAAAAGCCCCACCGTCGACTTCGGGGCGCCTATGAATTCGATTCCCCGTTCGATCGTCGGAGAGATCATTTTGGCCAGGCCGATCACCGCGATCAAACTCAAGACCAGGGAAACGAAACTCAGCCACGCGTCGACTTTTGAAACCTCATGCGGATCCGAATTGGCGCCCGCGTCCGCCTGCCCCTCGACGACCGGTTCGAAATACGCTTTGTGAGTCCTCGTTTGGAAGAAAACGAAAAGCAGGTAGAGCAGCACGCAAATCACGCCGATGAATATCATTTGGGGCGAATTGTAAGTCGGCCCCGAAGTCGTGGTGGTGTAATTGGGCAAGGCGAACACGATAAACGACAAGGTGACCAGAACGACCAGCAAACTCTGGGACCCTTGAACCTGGAATTCCTGCTCCTTGAATTTCAAGCCGCCGAGAATCAGGCATAGCGCGACCATTCCATTCGTAATGATCATCACCGCCGCGAACACCGTGTCACGCGCCCCGGCCAGGGACATCAGCGATACGATCAGACCGACTTCGATGACCGTTACGCAAAGGGCAAGCACCAGCGTTCCCAAGCCCTCGCCGATTTTATGCGCGATGATTTCGGCATGGTGGACCGAAGACATGACGGCGATGCCCAAGAAGCTCGCGGCCAATATCGACACCCAATAGTTCGCGTCCGCCCAGCCCTTCGTGACGAAAAACATCGCGATGCAGAAAAGCGAAATCATGTGTTTGG